>JAJYTX010000533.1 GCA_021792815.1 Pseudomonadota bacterium | reverse complement strand
AGATCGACAACACGCTGTATGACGCCTTCGGGCAGCGCCTGGTCTCGACGATCTACGAGGACATGAACCAGTACCACGTGGTGATGGAGGTCAATCCGCGCTTCTGGAGCAGCCCCTCGACGCTGAAGGACCTGTACGTGAGCACCTCGGGCGGGGCGCTCACCGGCACCGAGTCGAGCATGGCCGCGGCGAACGCGTTTCAGTTCCCCGGGG
The DNA here is from genome assembly GCA_021792815.1 of Pseudomonadota bacterium. The sequence goes on along the minus strand of JAJYTX010000533.1, from coordinate 2,350 downwards.
TGACCCGCGGCAGCGCGGCGCAGAACTTCGCGCTCAACCAGATCGCCACCACCCGGGGCGCGGCCTCGACCGGCAGCGCCCTCAGCACCCAGCCCGAGACCATGATCCCGCTGGCGGATTTCGCGAGCTATGGGCCGGGGCTGACGCCGCTGTCGGTCAACCACCAGGGACCGTTCGTCGCCACCACGTTCTCGTTCAACCTGCCGGTGGGCGAGCCGCTCGGGGTCGCGACCGCGGCCATCGCTCGCACGCTGGCGGCGCTGCACGTGCCGACCGCCGTGCACGGCGAGTTCGCCGGCAACGCGCAGGTGTTCCGCCAGACCGTCGCCGAGGAGCCGCTGCTCATCCTGGCGGCGCTCGCCGCGGTGTACATCGTGCTCGGGGTCCTCTACGAGAGCCTGGCGCAGCCGATCACCATCCTCTCGACGCTGCCCTCGAGCGGCGTCGGGGCGGTGCTCGCGCTGCTGCTGTTCAACGAGCCGTTCAGCCTGATCGCCCTCATCGGGGTGATCCTGCTGATCGGAGTGGTGCTGAAGAACGCCATCATGATGGTGGACGTGGCGCTCGAGGCGCAGCGCACCGAGCGCACCGATGCGGCCCGCGCCATCCACGAGGCCTGCCTGCTGCGCTTCCGCCCCATCCTGATGACCACCCTCGCGGCGATGCTCGGCGCGCTGCCGCTCGCGCTCATGAGCGGGCAGGGCTCGGAGATGCGCCGCCCGCTCGGCATCGCGGTGGTCGGCGGTCTCGCCATCAGTCAGGTCCTCACGCTCTACACCACCCCGATCGTCTATCTCTACCTCGACCGGTTCCGTCTATGGTTCATCCGCATGTTCACGCGCGGCGCCCGCGGGGCGCTCGCCGCCGGCAGTCCCGCCGCATGAGCCGCCGGGTGCGGCCGCTCGTGGCGGCAGGACTGTGCGCGGCCCTTGCCGCCTGCGCGGTCGGCCCGAATTACCGGCGGCCGGCGGCCCCGCCCTCGGCGGTCTTCAAGGAAGCGCAGGGCTGGGTGCCGGCGGCCCCGGCGAGCATCGTCCCGGCGCACTGGTGGTCGATCTATCACGACCCGGTGCTCTCGCGCCTGGAACGTCAGGTCGAGGTGTCGAACCAGACGCTCAGGGCGGCGGTCGCCGCGTATTACGCGGCCCGGGAGGCGGCCGGCGTGACCCGCGGCACCCTGTTCCCCTCGATCGGCCTCGGGGCGAGCCGCACGCGCAGCGGCGGCGGGGCGGCCACCCAGTTCACCTTTGGCGGCGCGCGCACCGCCAACCAGGCCGGCGCCAGTGTCAGCTGGGACCTCGACCTGTGGGGCAAGTTGCGCCGCGAGCTGCAGAGCGCCAACGCCCAGGCGCAGGCGAGCGCCGCGGACGTCGCGGCGGCGCGGCTCTCGGCGCAGGCGACCCTGGCCGAGGATTATTTCCAGCTGCGCGCCGCCGAGCAGCAGCTGCGGCTGCTGAAGCTCGCCGTGCACGACGACCAAGTCTCGCTGCGCATCGCCCAGAACCGGGTCGCGGCCGGCGTGACGACGCTGGCGGATGTGTACTCGGCGCGCACCACGCTCGAGAGCACGCAGTCCCAGGAGGAGACCGCGCAGCTGAACCGCGCCAACCTGGAGCACGCCCTCGCGGTGCTGATCGGCGAGGCGCCCTCGCAGCTCACCCTCGCCCGGGGCCGTCTCGCGGCGAGCGTGCCGGTGGTGCCGGCCGGCGTGCCGTCGCGGGTGCTGCTGCGCCGCCCGGACGTGGCCGCCGCCGAGCGCGCCATGGCGAGCGCCAATGCCGGGATCGGCGTGGCCGAGGCGGGCTGGTTCCCGAGCGTGACGCTCTCGGGCTCGTATGACTTCGATTCCGCCTCGCTCTCGAACCTGATCCGCGCCAGCAACGCGGTGTGGTCCTTCGGTCCCTCGCTCGCCGAGAACCTGTTCAATGGCGGGGCGACGCTCGCGCAGACGCGCGAGGCGCGGGCCAGCTACGACGAGGCGGTGGCCAATTACCGGCAGACGGTGCTCAGCGCCTTTCAGCAGGTCGAGAACGATCTGGCGACGCTGCACTTCCTGCAGAACGAGCATGCGCAGGAGCGCCAGGCGGTCGAGGATGCCGGCCGGGCCGAGACCCTGACGCTCAACCAGTACAAGGCGGGCGTGGCCGACTACGCGACGCTGCTCAGCGCCCAGACCGCGCGGCTCACCGCCGAAATCACCCTGGTGAACCTGCAGAGCCAGCGCCTGGTCGCGAGCGTCGATCTGATCGATGCCGTGGGCGGCGGCTGGAACAGCGCCGCGCTGCACACGCGCAATGACGGCATCCGCGAGACGCTCGGCAGCACGGTGGCCGGGCCCGCCCGATCCGCC
>JAJYTX010000532.1 GCA_021792815.1 Pseudomonadota bacterium | reverse complement strand
GCATCTGCCGCAGGCGGCCCGCACCGACTCCTGCGTCTATGTCACGCAAGTGCTGGTGCCGCGCAAGCCCGGTCAGGCGGTGATCGTCGCCCTCGGGGATTCGATCACCGACGGCGACCGCTCGAGCGTGGATGCGCTGCGCAACTGGCCGGATGACTTCGAGCGCCGCCTGGTGGCCGCCGGCCTCGGCACCCGCCTCGCCATCGTCAACGAAGGGATCAGCGGCAATCAACTGCGTCATGATTTCGCCGGCGTCAGCGCGCTGGCGCGCTTCGACCGCGACGTGGTCTCGATTCCCGGAGTGCGGTATGTCATCGTGCTCGAGGGCATCAATGACCTGGGATTCCCCGGCGTGACCTTCATGGGCCACCGGCTGGCCCCGGCGAGCGCCCTGCCGAGCGCCGCGGATCTGATCAGCGCCTACCGCCAACTCATCGCCCGCGCCCATGCTCACGGCCTGAAAATCTTCGGCGCCACCCTGACACCGTTCAAGGGCACGTTCGCTCCCTACTACACCGCGGCGAAGAACCGGGTCCGCCGGGCCATCAATCACTGGATCCGCACCCGCGGCGCGTTCGACGGGGTGATCGACTTCGATGCCGCGGTGCGCGATCCGCGGCACCCGCAGCGCTATCTGCCGCGCTATTCATCGCCGGATCATCTGCACCCGGACGACGCCGGCTACCAGGCCATGGCGGACGCGGTGCCGCTGTCCCTGTTCGAGCGGTAGGGGCTCGGACCGGCCGCGGTCCGCAGGCGGCGGATACGGCTCAGCCGCGCCTCAGACCGGCATCCGCGGCGGCCAGCTCGCCGATCGCCGACCAGTCGAGCGCCTCGCCGCCCTGGGCGAGCAGGGCGAGGAACCGATCGCGCAGCACCGCGGCAAAGGGCAGCGGCACACGCAGCTCATCGGCGGCGGCGAGCACCAGGCGGATGTCCTTGTACCCGAGCGGCGCGGCGAACCCGGCCGGCTCGAAGCGCCGATCGGCGAGCAGCGCCCCGTAGTTGCGATAGAGCGGTACGTTGAACAGGCTCGAGGTCAACACCTCGATGAACGGATGCGGGTCGACGCCGGCCTTTCCGACGAGCGCCAGGGCCTCGCCGAGCGACTCGATGACCGAAGCGATCAGGAAATTGCCGCTCAGCTTGACGAGATGGGCGATTTTCGGCGTCCTGGACACCACGAAGGTCTTCTGACCGACCGCCTCGAACAGCGGCATCGCCGCCTCGACGGCCTGCGGCTCGCCGGCGGCGACCACGAACAGATCCCCGGCGGCGGCCGCCTCCGGACGGCCGAACACCGGGGCCGCGACGTAGCGCTGGCCAGCCGCAGCATGCGCCCCGGTGAGCCGCGCGGACAGGGCGGCGCTCACGGTGCTCGAGCACACGTGCAGCGCCCCGGCGGGCAGGGTCTCGAGCACGCCGCCTTTCCCGAAAACCACCTGCTCGAGCGCGAGATCATCGGAAAGCATGGTCATCACGGCATCGCCACGGCAGGCTGCCGCGACGTTCTCCGCCCCCTTCGCGCCCTGCTCGATCAACGGCCTGATCTTCTCGGCCGTCCGGTTGTACACCGTGACCGCATGGCCGGACCGGATCAGTCGGGCGGCCATGCCGGCCCCCATGCGGCCGAGTCCGATGAAACCGACTTTCATGATGAGCCTCCTTCGGTGCGCAGCGGCACCCCGACCGAGCGATGATCATCGCACGGCCGCGCGCCGAATCGAACCGTTCCAGGGCCGCCCGGCCCCCGGACGCGACAGACCGATGCCTTCGAGCCGCGCAGCGCCTAACGCACGGCGCGCAGGACGCCCGGCGTGAGAAGCCAGCACAGCCTCGCGCCGCCTGCGCACGCCATGCCTTCGAACGAGAGCAGGGCCACGCCGCACTTCTTGAGCTCGATCGCCTGCGGTCGGACGCCCCCGGGCAGGCAATGGGCGATGAGCCGCCCCAGGCCCGGCTGATGGCCCACGATCGCGATCCGCTCGACCGGCTCGGCCTGCAACGCCTCGAGCAGCGTCTGCACAGGCGCCTCGGGCGACAGCGCCGCACACGGCAGCGCCTCGGGCCAGCCGCACACCTCGGCGAGGATCGCGGCCGTCTGCCTGGCGCGGGCGAGCGGGCTGCTCCAGAGCCGTGCCGGACGGTCCGCAAGACGCCCCAGCCCGCGCGCGGCCCGGCGCGCTCGGCGCGACCCCGCCGCCGTCAGCGGGCGCGCCACGTCATCCGGCCAGCGCCGCGGATCGCGGTCGAAGGCGATGGCATGTCGCACGATCAGAAGATCCATTCGAGTCCCTGCCTCCGGGCGCGGTCTGTCCGCCCCGGACGCTACCCTCTGCGGACCCCCGCCGTCCACCGCCCCCCCGAGTGATCCGCCGCCGGTACACCGGCGCCGATCCGGAGCCACTCGGGCGCGCCGCCCCACGATGAACATTTCGTAACCCCCGGGGGAGGGCCGATCCCCGTATCATCGTCCGGCGCCTCCGGGCGTATGACACCGCAGGTCCACCCGCTGACCGACAGCCTGTACCCCGGGCTCGACGCCATCCGATTCCACGGACGCCCCGCCATGCG
>JAJYTX010000531.1 GCA_021792815.1 Pseudomonadota bacterium | reverse complement strand
CGCCCGCGCCTGATCGCGCCGGCCCGCCACCCGAAGGAGACATCCCAATGCCCGCTCCCGGTCCTCGTACTCCCCACTGGTCTGAGCTCACCGCCCACGCCACGCGCCTCGCTGCGGTGCCGACCCGTGAACTGTTCGCGCATGATCCGGGGCGATTCGAGCGATTCTCGCGCGAGGGCGCGGGAGTGCTGCTGGATTTCTCGCGTCAGCACCTCGATGAGGCGGCGCTCGGCACGCTCGTGCAGCTCGCCGAAGCGACCGGCCTGCGCGAGCACCGCGAGGCCATGTGGCGTGGCGACCCGATCAACATCACCGAAGGCCGCGCGGTGCTGCACGTGGCGCTGCGCCAGCCCGCCGGCGCGCGCATCGGTGGGACGGACATCGCGCGCGAGGTGCTCGAGGAGCGCGAGCGGATGCTCGAGTTCGCCGAGAACGTGCGCTCGGGCCGCATCAGCGGCAGCTCCGGCAAGCCATTCAACCGCGTGGTCAACATCGGCATCGGTGGCTCGGATCTGGGCCCGGCGATGGCGGTGCGCGCGCTGCGCTCCTATACCCTCGATGCCCCCCGGTGCGAGTTCGTCTCCAACGTCGATGGCAACCGGCTCGCCGACATCCTCGAGGATGCCGATCCGCGCTCGACGCTGTTCATCGTCTCCTCCAAGACCTTCACCACCCTCGAGACGCTGAGCAACGCCCGCACCGCCCGCGCCTGGCTGCGCGACAAGCTGGGCGAGGAGGCCGTGCCGGCGCACTTCGCGGCCGTTTCGGTCAATCACCGCGCCATGGACGAGTTCGGGGTGCACCCCGAGCACCGCTTCAAGATGTGGGATTGGGTGGGCGGGCGCTACTCGATCTGGTCCTCGATCGGCGTGTCGCTCGCCATCGCCATCGGCAGGGAGGGCTTTCTCGCCTTTCTCGCCGGCGGCCACGAGATGGACGAGCACTTCCGCGCCGCCGGCTGGCGCGAGAACCTGCCGGCGCTGATGGGCCTGATCGGCATCTGGAACATCAACTTCCAGCTGTTGCCGACGCTGGCGGTGCTGCCCTACGACGAGCGCCTCGGCAGGCTCCCGGCTTACCTGCAGCAGCTCGAGATGGAAAGCAACGGCAAATCGGTGACGCTCGAGGGCCGGCCGGTGCAGTGGCAGACCGCGGCGGTGATCTGGGGCGAGGCGGGCAACAACGCCCAGCATTCGTTCTTTCAGCTGCTGCACCAGGGCACGGCGCGGGCCGCGCTCGACCTGCTGCTGCCGGCCAAATCCTCCTGCGGCAATCAGGCGCAGCAGGACCTCGCGATCGCCAACTGCCTGGCGCAGGCCGAGGCGTTCATGACGGGACTGCCGGCCGAGGCGGTGCGGGCCGAGCTGGCGCGCGCGCAGCTGCCGCCGCAGCGCATCGAGGCGCTGACACCGCACAAGGTGCACCCGGGATCGCGGCCGAGCACGCTCATCGGCTTTCCGCGGCTCGATCCGGCCACGCTCGGCAGGCTGATCGCGCTCTACGAGCACAAGGTGTTCACGCAAGGGGTGATCTGGGGCATCAACTCGTTCGATCAGTGGGGGGTGGAGCTCGGCAAGAAGCTCTGTGAGCAGCTCGCTCCCTCGGTGCGCGACCCGGACGGCGCGCCGGCGGCTTCCCCGGGCGTCGCGCAGGTGATTGCGCGGCTCGCCGGCTGGCGCGCTCAGCCGTAGCGCGGGTCGAATCCGATGAGCGAGCCGGTGAGCGGACTGTTCAAAGCCAACCTGCGGGAGCATCTCGCCCTGTTCGAGAGCGTCGCGTCGCTCGAGGCGCCGATCGAGCGGGCTGCGACGCTCATCGCCGCGACGCTCGGCAACGGGGGCAAGCTGATGCTGTGCGGCAACGGCGGCTCGGCGGCCGACTGCCAGCACATCGCGGCGGAGCTGACCGGCCGCTTCATCAAGGACCGCCGGCCGCTCGCGGCGCTGGCGTTGACGACCGACACCTCGGCGCTGACCTGCATCGCCAATGACTACTGTTACGACGACGTGTTTGCCCGGCAGGTCAGCGCGCTCGGGGCGAGGGGCGACTGCCTGATCGGCATATCGACCTCGGGCCACTCGAAGAACGTCATCCGGGCCGTGGAAGCGGCCCGCGCCCTCGGCATGCGCGTCATCGGTCTGCTCGGCCGCGATGGCGGTGCGCTCTCGGGGCAGTGCGAGGTGCCCATCATCGTGCCGAGCGCCATCACGGCGCGCATCCAGGAAGCGCATATTTTCATCGGTCACACGCTGTGCGGCCTGGTGGAAACGGCGTTGGGTCTGGCGTGATGCAGCCGCCCGTGATCGATCTGAAAACCCGGCTGCAGGCCGCCCGTGTGCTGGTCGTGGGCGATGCGATGCTCGACCGGTACCTCTTCGGTGACGTGGAGCGCATCTCGCCGGAGGCGCCTGTGCCGGTGGTGCGCGTGCGGCGCGAGGAGGAGCGCCTCGGCGGGGCGGCCAATGTCGCACTCAACGTCAAGGCCCTGGGTCCTGCGGTGACGCTGGTCACCGTAGTGGGAGAGGATGAGCCGGCGCGCAAGCTCGAATCCCTGCTGAGGGCGCGCGCCGTGGACA
>JAJYTX010000530.1 GCA_021792815.1 Pseudomonadota bacterium | reverse complement strand
GCTTCGTCAACGTCGACAACGAGAAGATGTCGAAGTCGCTCGGCAATTTCTTCACCGTGCGCGAGGTGCTGCCGAGGCTGCGCCATCCGGAGGTGCTGCGCTACTTCGTGCTCTCGAGCCATTATCGGGGACCGATCAATTACTCGCTCGAGCAGCTCGAGCAGGCCGATGCGGCGCTGCAGCGGATCTACCTGGCGCTGCGAGGACTGCCGCAGGCGACGCCGGCCGAGTCGCGTTACAGCGCGTTGTTCCGCGAGGCGATGGATGATGACTTCAACACTCCGGATGCGCTCGCGGTGCTGCAGATGCTGACGCGCGAGATCAATTCGGCCCGGGATTCGGCCGATGCGCACCGCGCCGCGGCGCTCGGCGCCGAGCTGCGCGCGCTCTCCGGGGTGCTGGGGCTCGCCACGGTGGACGCCGAGCAGTGGCTGCGGCTGCCCCGGGGCGGGGCGGCCGGGGCGGCCGGGGCGGCGGAGGACGCCGCGGCCGCTGGCCGGGCGGGCCAGCTGGGCGACGCGGACATCGAGCGGCGCATCGACGCGCGCGCCGCGGCCCGCCGTGCGAGGAATTGGGCCGAGTCCGACCGGATCCGCGACGAGCTCGCCGCCCTCGGGGTGATCCTCGAGGACAAGCCGGGCGGCGCGACGGCCTGGCGGCGCGCTTAATCCCGGGCCTGTCGTCCCGGTTGCGTCACGCGCGGGTGTTCAGTGTCGTGTTGTTCGTTGAGGCGTTGACGCCGTTGGTCGTGCCGTCGCTCGCTGCCTGCTGCGCCAGGGCATTGAGGAGCGCCGCGGCACCGCCGTGGCCGTGGTGCCCGTGATGACCGGGGTGTGTCTGGGTAACCGCGCCGGTCGGGCCGGAAACACTGCTCGAGGCGCCTGTTGCGGGCGTCGAGCCGGACGCGCTGCCTGCTGCGGTCAGGGCAGCAGAGGCGGCCAGCTGGCTGCGCAGGGCATTCACGAACGCGCTGACGTCGGTCTGCAGGCTCTGCGGGGAACCCGAGCCGGCGGTACCGGCGGTCAGCGCAGACAGCGCGCTGCCGGCATTGGATGTCGGGTTGGCGGCGTTCGCCCCGTCGAGCGCGTTCAGGAAGCGGGTGAGGTCGCTCGCGAGGGAGCTGCCGCCCAGACTGCTGAGCAGCGGGTTCGCGTTCTGTGCGAGGCCCGAGCGGCTCGCGCTGGCCGATCCGCCGGTGACCGAGGCGGTTGGCGAGGAACTGCTGTTCGCGGTGAGTGCGTTGATCATGGGGCAAATCCCGGTGGCTGAGCGGCGGGCCTCGCGGCGTCCAGCGTCGCTCAGCCCCGAACTGCACTCTAACCGCGAGCGCACCGCATCAAGGATCGGATGGTCAGATCTGTGATGTCGGCGCGCCGCGCGGCAGGACCCTGCCATGCGGCGGAACCGGCTTGCCGCCGCGCGCCTGCTGCCCGAGTTCGTGGCGGTGGTCTAATGGCCCAGCTCGTGGCGGCGATGATAGGCCTCGAGCGTGTTGTGCATCAGCATGGCGACGGTCATCGGGCCGACGCCGCCGGGTACGGGTGTGATCCAGCCGGCGCGCTCGCGCGCTTCCTCGAACTGCACGTCGCCGACCAGCCGACCGTTGTCCAGGCGATTCATGCCGACGTCGATCACCACGGCGCCGGGCTTGATCCACTCGCCGGGCACGAGTCCGGGCTTGCCCGCCGCGACGATCAGTATGTCGGCGCGGCTGACGTGCGCGCGCAGATCGCTGGTGAATCGATGGCAGACCGTGGTGGTGGCTCCCATCAGCAGCAGCTCGAGCGACATCGGCCGGCCGACGATGTTCGACGCGCCGATGATCACCGCGTGCTGACCCTTGAGCGGGGCGCCGATGGACTCGAGGAGTTTGATGACCCCGTAGGGCGTGCAGGGCCGGATGAGCGGGATGCGTTGCGCCAGGCGCCCGACGTTGTACGGGTGGAAGCCGTCGACGTCTTTCGCCGGGTCGATCTTCTCGATGACGGCGGTGGAGAGGATCTGGTCGGGCAGCGGCAGCTGCACCAGGATGCCGTCGATCTCGGGATCACGGTTGAGCTCGTCAATCAGGGCGAGCAGGGCGATTTCCGAGGTGGAATGCGCCAGGTCGTGCGCCACCGAGCGGATGCCGACCTCCTCGCAGGCCTTGCGCTTGTTGCGCACGTAGACCTGCGATGCCGGATTGTCCCCGACCTTGATGACGGTCAGGGCCGGACGCCTGCGACCGCGGGCGAGCGAGGCGTCGATGGCGCTTCGGACCTGGTCCTTGACTTCCGTGGCAAGCTTGCGGCCGTCGATCAGCTGTGCGGTCATCGGGTGTGAAGCCCTGTGCTTTGAGAGACGCGCATTCTCGCATATCATGGCTCCCGGACCGCAGGATCAGATCCGTCGACCGGGCTTCCCCGGTTCGCCGCGGCGGATGCCAGCGGGTGTGGCCCGGGTCGGGGCATGGCGCAGTCTGGTAGCGCATCTGCTTTGGGAGCAGAGGGTCGGGAGTTCGAATCTCCCTGCCCCGACCAATTCTCGCAGCTTCATTCAATCGCTCGAGGCCGGTTCGACAAGCGCGCCGGGAGCGCGTTTACTCGCCC
>JAJYTX010000529.1 GCA_021792815.1 Pseudomonadota bacterium | reverse complement strand
GCGGCAGGAGCCTGGTGGACCTGATGTGCCAGTGCCTGTCGAACACACGGGACATGTGCCGCGGGCGGCAGATGCCCATCATGTATCACTGGGCGGAGGGCAACATCTTCTCGATCTCCGGCAACCTTGCCACGCAGTTTCCACAGGCGGTGGGTTGGGCCATGGCGGCGGCCATCAAGGGCGAGGATCATCTCGCCGCGGCCTGGATCGGCGAGGGATCGAGCGCCGAGGCCGATTTCCATCACGCCCTGACATTTGCCGCGGTTTACCGCGCGCCGGTGATCCTCAACCTGGTCAACAATCAATGGGCGATCTCCAGCTTTCAGGGCTTCGCCGGTGGCGAACGGCGCACCTTCGCCCAGCGCGGGCCGGGTTACGGCATTCCCGGAGTGCGCGTCGATGGAAATGATTTCCTGGCCGTGTACGCCGTCACCCAGTGGGCCGCCGAGCGCGCGCGCGCCAGTGGCGGTCCGACCCTGATAGAGCTGGTGACGTACCGGGCGTCGGCGCATTCGACCAGCGACGATCCCTCGCGTTATCGGCCGAGGGAGGAATGGCAGGCGTGGCCGCTCGGCGATCCCATCCAGCGCCTCAAGAACCATCTGATCGGTCTCGGGGAGTGGTCCGAGGAGCGTCACGGCGCGCTCGAGCGGGAGCTCGATGCGCACGTGGCCGCCTGTTGGAAGGAAGCCATGACGTATGGCACCCTGACCGAGGGACCATGGCTCGATCCGCTCAGCATGTTCGAGGACGTGTTCCACGAGATGCCGCCGAATCTCACACAGCAGCGCGAAGCCCTCAGGCGACTGATGCAGGAAAGCAGCGCGAGCGGCGCCGCCGAGACCCCGGGTCCGGCGGGGAAGGTTTGAGCCATGGCCCGGATGAACATGGTGCAGGCGATCAATTCGGGCCTCGACGTGATGCTGGGGCGTGACCCGCGCGTAGTGGTCTTTGGCGAGGATGTCGGCTATTTCGGCGGTGTGTTCCGCTGCACCGACGGTCTGCAGCGCAAGCATGGCGAGCACCGTGTGCTCGATACCCCGATCGCCGAAGGCGGCATCGTCGCGACCGCGATCGGCATGGGAGTCAACGGGCTGCGGCCGGTCGCCGAGATCCAATTCGCCGATTACATCTACCCGGCGTTCGACCAGATCGTGAGCGAGCTGGCGCGGTTGCGCTACCGTACGGCGGGGGAGTTTTCCGCACCGGTGACCATCCGGACCCCGTGTGGCGGCGGCATCCGCGGTGGTCAGACGCATTCTCAGAGCCCCGAGGCCGTGTTCACCCACGTCTGCGGCATCAAGGTCGTCATGCCGTCGAACCCTTATGACGCCAAGGGTCTGCTCATCAGTGCCATCGAGGACGAGGATCCGGTGGTGTTCTTCGAACCGAAGCGTCTGTACAACGGGCCATTCGATGGCGACCCGCACAAGCCGGCCGTGCCCTGGAGCACGCATCCGAAGGGCGAGGTGCCCGATGGCCATTACACCGTCCCGATCGGCAAGGCCGAGATCGTCCGCCCCGGTACCGAAGTGACGGTATTGACCTACGGCACGATGGTGCACGTGGTGGAAGCAGCGGTGAAGCTCGCGCAGGTCGATGCCGAGATCATCGATGTGCGCTCCATGGTGCCGCTCGATGTCGAGGCGCTGTGCACGTCGGTGTGCAGAACGGGGCGTTGCGTCATCGTGCACGAAGCGACCCGGTTCAGCGGTTTCGGCGCGGAGCTGTCCGCGACGGTTCAGGAGGAATGCTTCTGGCACCTGGAGGCACCGATCGCGCGGGTCACCGGCTGGGATACCCCTTACCCGCACGCCTTCGAGTGGGATTATTTTCCAGGGCCGCGGCGCATCGTCGCGGCGCTCAACAGCGTGATGGAGGCTCGATGAGCCGTTACGTGTTCAAGCTGCCGGACCTGGGGGAAGGCACGGTCTCCGCCGAGATCGTCGGCTGGCGCGTCCATCCGGGCGACTGGGTGGCCGAAGAGCAGGTGCTCGTCGAGGTCATGAGCGAGAAGGCGGCGGTGGAAATCCCCTCGCCGGTGAGCGGCAGGGTGGTTTCCACCACGGGTCAGCCGGGCGAGCGGGTGGCGGTGGGGTCGGAGCTGATCGTATTCGACACAGCGGAGGCCGAGCAGGGTCGGCCGGTCCCGGCCGACCGGCACGAGCCGAGTCGGACGCCCTCTGCGGGGGCCGGCCCTGCCGGCGCTGTGCCGCTTCAGGCCAACGGGTCGGATGCCGGCGCGCGGCCCGACGAGCCGCGCGCTGTCGGCCCGCGCGGCCGCGTGATGACGTCTCCGGCCATCCGGCGCAAGGCCCGTGAGGCGGGTATCGACCTGGGGGCGATCCAGGGCACTGGTCCCCAGGGCCGCATCCTGCGCCAGGACCTCGAGGCCCATGCGGCCTGCTCCGGTCCGATCGCCTCTCCGGTCCGGGCGGTCTCAGAAGAGCCCGTGCCGTCCGCCCCGCCCCGCCCCGCGCTGCGCGCTGCGAGCCCGCGCAGTGGCGAGGCCGCCGGCGTGGAGGAAATCAAGGTCATCGGTGTGCGCCGGCTCATTGCCGAGCGCATGAGCGAGAGCAAGCGCACCATTCCGCAT
>JAJYTX010000528.1 GCA_021792815.1 Pseudomonadota bacterium | reverse complement strand
GAAGCGATCGAGATCCTGCTGCAGGTGATGGAGAACCAGCGCGACGACCTGGTGGTGATCCTGGCGGGCTATAAGGATCGGATGGAGAGCTTTTTCCGCAGCAATCCCGGCATGTCATCGCGGATCGCCCACCACATCGATTTTCCCGACTACACCTCCGAGGAACTCATCGCCATTGCGCGGCTGATGCTCGCGCAGATGCAGTATCGGCTGAGTCCCGCGGCCGATGCGGCGCTGCGCGAGTACATCGGCCGGCGCAGGGCACAGCCGCACTTCGCCAATGCCCGCTCGATCCGCAATGCGCTCGATCGGGCCCGCCTGCGGCAGGCGAGCCGGCTGTTCGAGCGCCGGGGCGGGCGGATCGGCCGGCAGGACCTCGAGACGATCGAGGCCGCCGACATCCGCGCGAGCCGGGTATTTCTGGAGCCTTCCGCGGGGCAGGGGCCGCCATGACCTACGACGCGTTCGCCACCACTCCGATCACGCGGTTCCTGATCGAGGAGCAGCGCCGGCTCAACGGTGAAGCCGGCGGCGGCCGCACCGCCGGGTTCACTGCGCTGATCCACGACGTGCGTCTCGCGTGCAAGCGCATCGCGGCATTGATCGGCAAGGGTGCGCTCGCCCATGCTGCGGCGCAGAGCGGCACGCTCGATGCGCAGGACGGGCCGCACCGCAGCCTCGATCTGCTGGCGAACGAGATCTTCGCGCACACCAACGAGTGGAGCGGCAACCTCGCCGGCATGCTCTCCGGGGAATCCGACACCCCGCGCGCGATTCCGCGGCAGTATCCACGCGGTCCTTATCTGCTGCTGTTCGATCCGCTCGACGGCTCCTCCAACATCGATGTCAACGTGTCCGTCGGCAGCATCTTTTCCGTGCTGCGCTGCCCCGAGGGTGTCACCGAGCCGACCGAGTCGGACTTCCTCCAGCCCGGCAGCGCTCAGGTGTGCGCCGGCTACGCGATCTACGGCCCTGCGACCATGTTCGTGCTGTCCACCGGGCACGGCGTCAACGGTTTCACGCTCGATCGCGAGATCGGCGAGTTCTCGCTCACCCACCCCGACCTGCGCATTCCCGAGAGCACGTCCGAGTTCGCGATCAACGCCTCGAACTCCCGTTACTGGGAGCCGGCGATCCGCCGTTACGTCAATGAGTGCCTGGCCGGCCAGAGCGGCCCGCGCGGCGGAGACTTCAACATGCGCTGGATCGCTTCGCTGGTCGCCGAGACGCACCGCATCCTGATGCGCGGCGGAGTGTGCATGTATCCGCGTGATCGGCGGGAGTCGGCCGATCCCAGCGGGCTGCGGCTGCTGTACGAGGCGAACCCCATCGGTTTTCTGATCGAGCAGGCCGGCGGACGGGCGAGCGACGGGCACGGACCGATCCTCGAGTGCCGGCCCGAGAGCCTGCATCAGCGCGTGAGCTGCGTGTTCGGCGCGTGCTCGGAAGTCGAGCGCATCGAGCGCTATCACCGGGATCACAACGAGTTCGAGCTGGACGTGCCGCTGTTCGGCACACGGGGTCTTTTCACGCACAACGTCTGAGGCGGAGGCGCGCATGTCCGTACGGCACCCCATCATCGCGGTCACCGGCTCCTCGGGCGCGGGCACGACCTCGGTCAGCAAGACCTTCGAGCAGATCTTCCGCCGCGAGCACATCGAGGCGGCGTTCGTCGAGGGCGACAGCTTCCACCGCTATGACCGGGCGCAGATGAAGGAGCAGATGGCGCAGGCGATCGCGCGCGGCGATCACCGCTTCAGCCACTTCGGGCCGGATGCCAATCTGTTCGCCGAGCTCGAGGAGCTGTTCCGCGCGTACGGCACCGACGGCACCGGCCGGATGCGTAAGTACCTGCACACGGACGCCGAGGCCGCCGTCCATGGTCAGGTGGCCGGCACCTTCACCCCGTGGGAGGGACTCAGCGGCGAGACCGATCTGCTGTTCTACGAGGGACTGCACGGCGCGGTCGTGACGCAGGATGTGGATGTCGCGAAGCACGTCGACCTGCTGATCGGCGTGACGCCGGTGATCAACCTGGAGTGGATCCAGAAGCTGCACCGGGACAAGGTGTCCCGCGGCTATTCCACCGAGGCGGTCACTGACGTCATTCTGCGGCGCATGCCGGACTACCTGAGCTATATCTGCCCGCAGTTCTCGCGCACGCACATCAACTTCCAGCGTGTCCCGGTGGTCGACACTTCCAATCCGTTCATCGCGCGCTTCATCCCGGCGGCGGACGAGTCGTTCCTGGTGATCCGCTTCGCCAATCCGCGCGGCATTGATTTCGCCTACCTGCTCTCGATGCTGCATGACTCGTTTATGACCCGACCCAACACCATCGTGTGTCCGGGCGGCAAGATGGATCTGGCGATGCAGCTGATTTTCACGCCGATGATCTGGCGGCTGATCGAGCGGCGCAACGACGCCCGGGCGCGGGGCCGGACGCGCTAGGCGGCGACGCGGACGGGGGGATTTTCCGATGAGCACGAGTGGAGTATCGGTATGGCACTGATTTCATTGCGCCAGCTGCTCGATCACGCGGCCGAGGCGCAGTACGGGGTACCGGCGTTCAACATCAACAACATGGAGCAGGTGCAGGCGATCATGCAGGCGGCGGAGGCGACCG
>JAJYTX010000527.1 GCA_021792815.1 Pseudomonadota bacterium | reverse complement strand
AGGCTGATCCGCTCGCCAAGTCCCTCGGCTACCGGGCAAATGCCAAGCTGGTCGACCGCGCGAAGTTCCCGGCCTACAAGCCGGGCGAGCATTGCGGTCTGTGCCGGTTCTTCCAGGGCAAGCCGGGTCAGACGTCGGGCTTCGCCGGCTGTCAGATCTTCGCCGGCTATGCGGTCGATGCCGGCGGCTGGTGCGCCTCGTTCAACGCCAGAAGCTGATCGTTCTGCCGATGAGCGGATGACCGGTCGCCCGGCGACCGGTCATCCGCCAATGGGGCTCCTCCCTTCTGCCCTCGCCGCCCGTCGCACAATGCCCGCGTCGGAACCGACGTCCGGACGGAGCTGGCCGCGGGTAATCCGTGACAGCACCGCTCAAGTTGTCTCGTAGCGCTTCATCCTGTAGACGAGGAGCGCGACCAGCCAGCCGAGTGCGAACAGCCCGATGATCCCGTAGCCGAGCAGTCCGAAGTCGGCGTTGAGCGCCGCGACCCCTCTCCAGAACCCGCCGAGCGGCTTGCGGTCACTGGCGATCAGCCCCAGGGTCTCGATCCCGCCGATCAGCAGCGCGACCAGCACCGACAGCGTCGTCAGGGTGAGGTTGTAATAGAGCCTGCGGATCGGCTTGACGAATGCCCAGCCGTAGGCACCGAGCATCAGCACGCTGTCGGCGGTATCAACGAGCGCCATGCCGGCGGAGAACAGCGCCGGAAGCACCAGGATGGTCCAGGGCGAGAGACCCTTCGAGGCGCTCATCGCCGAGACGCCGAGCAGTCCGACCTGCGAGGCGGTATCGAACCCGAGGCCGAACAGCAGACCGAGACCGTACACCTGCCAGGGGTGTTCGATCAGGCGGAAAATCCCGCGGAAGAGCCGGGTCATCAGGCCCCCGCCGCAGGGCAGTTCCGGGGCGTCGGGCGGCTGACGGCCGCGACGCGTATCCCGGAAGGTGCGCCAGGTGGCCGCGAGGATGACGAGATTCACCGCCGCGATTGCGAACAGGAACAAGGCCGAAACGGCCGTGCCGATCACACCCCCCACGACCCTCCAGTGCCCGATGTGGGCTTTCAGCACCGATGCCGCGATCGCCACCAGCAGGGTGAGCGCGACCACGACGGTCGAGTGACCGAGCGAGAAGTACAACCCCACCGTCAGCGGCTGCTTGCCCTCCTGCATGAGTTTGCGGGTCAGGTTGTCGATGGCCGCGATGTGGTCCGCATCCACCGCGTGGCGCAGGCCGAACCCGTAAGCGAGCACCGCCGCGCCCATCAGCAGCGGATGGTGCCGAAACAGCACCAACGCGCCCGCCCAGGCGATGAGATTGCCAACCGCCAGGCTCACCCCGATGTGGAGGATCCGCCGGCGCAGCGTGCCGATCGCGGCAGAGGATGACATAGCGGCCCTCATGCTGGCGTAGGGCCAGCCGGGGTCAATAGGGATTATCCGGCGCAGCGGCCCGATTCCCCTGCCGTCTCAGTGGCGAACGCCGTGCCCCCGGCAACCTTGGCACACGCCCGTCAATTCGACGATGCGCTGATCGAGCGAGAAGCCGAGTCGCTGGCCCAGTCTGTCGGTGGCCGCGGCAATCCGTTCATCCTCGGCCTCCACGACCTGACCGCAGCGGCGGCAGATCAGAAACTGCCCCCGGTGCGGCGCATCGGGATGCTCGCACAGGACGAAGGTGCGGGTGCTCTCGAGCCGGTGAACGACGCCGAGCTGCATCAGGAAGTCCAGGGTCCGATACACGCTCGCCGGAGTGGATCTGCGGTCCTCGGGACGCAGCCGATCGAGCAACTCGTACGCCGAGAGCGCCCTGCCTGCCGCGAGGAGCTTCGCCAGCACGGCGCGCCGCTGCCGCGTCAGGCGCTGACCGCGGGCCCGACACAGATCTTCCAGCCGGTGCAGCGCCCGCTCGAGCCGCGGCGGCGTGTCCGTTTTGCGTGGGGTGCGCATCAACTCCGCCCGGTGAGCCGGCGAGCCGAGGCCGCACGATGACGCAGGCGCCCCAGCGCATAACACAGTCCGCCCAGGGTGCCGACGAAAAAGCCCACCGGCCAGTCGGACAGGTAGGACAACGCGATGGCACCCCACACGGTGGCAAGGGACAGCCCGACGGACAGCGCCAGGGCCGCCAGCGGCCGGTCGGTGAGAAAGCGCGCCGCGGAGGCCGGACCGACCATCAGACTGAACACCATCAGTGCACCGACGACCGGCAATGCCATGGCGCTCGAGAGCGCCAGCACCGCAAGGAAGGCAAACTCCATCCGCCGGCTGGCCACTCCCGCGGCTTCGGCGAGCTCCGGGGAAAGCGAATCGAGCAACAGCGGGCGGAACAGCGCGAACGTCACCGCGATGGCGAGCGCACTCAGCGCGGCCACCGGCAGGATCTCCCCGGGGCTGATCCCGAGCACCTGGCCGAACAGCAGCGCGTAGAGACTCTGCGAGTACTGGCGTGTCAGGCTCAGCAGCAGCGTGCCGAGCGCGAGCGCCGCGGCGAGCCACAGTGCGCTCGCCACCTCCCTGCGCTCCCAGCGCTGCAGCTGGCTGATCCCGAACACCCCGAGGCCGGAAAACGCCACGATGCCGGCCAGCTCGCTCACCCCGAGCAGACTCGCCGCCGCGGCACCGGG
>JAJYTX010000526.1 GCA_021792815.1 Pseudomonadota bacterium | reverse complement strand
CCGATCGCCCGCCGGGCGATGCGCTCGAGCAGCACATCCACCGGCGCCTGCAGATACACCACCAGATCGGGCTTCGGCGGCTGCACATCGAGCCGGCGGCTCACCTGCTCATACAACGCGAATTCCGCATCGTCGAGCGTGACCCGGGCGAACAGCCGGTCCTTCTCCCACAGGTAGTCCGCGACCCGTACCGCGGCAAACAGATCCTGCTGGTTGAGCGCGGCGAGCTGCTGGCAGCGCTGGAACAGGAAGTACAGCTGTGCCGGCAGCGCCCCTGCCCGGGGGCTGCGGTAGAAGCGCTCGAGAAAGGGGTTCTGCGCGGCATCCTCCAGCACCGGCTGCGCCGAGAGGCTGCCGGCGAGCAGCCGAGCCAGGCTGGTCTTGCCGACGCCGATCGGCCCCTCCACCACGATGAACTGGTGCTCAGCTGCCATGGTCTCCCGTACGGCGCGCGGCCGTCATCCACGTTCTGGCGCTTCGAGGCGCCACAGCCCTTCGGGCCCGAGCCGCGCCTTGAGCTCGCGCACCGGGCCGAGCCCGGGCACATCGAGATCCGGGGCGATATCCGCCAGAGGATACAGAACGAAATTGCGCTCCACTATCCCGGGATGCGGGACGATGAGATCCGGCTCGGCGCGACGCTGAGCGCCATAGACCAGCAGATCGAGGTCGATGACGCGCGGACCCCACCGCGGTCCCTGCGCTCGCCGGCCGAGGGCCACCTCGATCGCCTTGAGCGCATCGAACAGCGTCCGGGCGTCCAGACGCGTCAGCACGGCGGCAACGGCGTTGACGAAGTCCGGTTGCCGGACCGGCCCGAAGGGCCGCGACCCGTACAGCGGCGAGAGCCGGACCGCCCGGGTCTGAGGCAGGTGTTCCAGGCGTTCCCAGGCGCGCATCAGCTGCGCGCGTGGCGTCTCAAGATTGCTCCCCAGGCCGATGTAGGCCGGCTGCCAGCTGGGCTCCCCCGCCATGGATCATCCCCTCCCGGGACGCGTGCCCCTGGGCCGCCTGCCGCCCGGCCCGCCCTCGGCCGCACCGTGTCCGCCGAAGCGCATGCTCCCTCCCGGGGCGCTACCGGACACGGTCATGACGCCCGCCCACGAGCCGCAGGCTGGGGGGCCGGCACCGCGCCGGCGAATCGCGCCTCACTCACTGAGGGCCCGGCGCGCGTCGCCGCGGACGTCGGCGCCGGCGGGACTTCTGTCCCCCGGATCGCTCGCCGCCCTGCGCCAGCGAATCGGCCATACGCTCCTGCTCTTCCCCGGAGACCCCCTGAAGCTGCGTCCACCAGCGCGCGATCTCGGGCGAGGCCATGCCCAACTCGGCGCGCAGCGCCAGCAGGTCATAGCCGGCCCGGAACCTCGGGTGGGCGAGCAGACGCAGCGCCCGCCGCCCGCGCGGATACTCCAGCCGCGGCTGCATCGCGAACATCTCGCGCACGCCGAGCGCGAAACGCTTCGGGATGGCGATGTGCGTCTGCGCATCGCGCACCGCCTGGTCGCAGGCATCGAGAATCGCCGAGAGCTCGTGCCAGCGGCTCGGCGGCAGGGCCTCGATGAGCTGTGCGACGGGGCCATAGAGCAGCACGGCGAGCAGAAACGTCGGCGCGACCGGCCGGCCCGCCCCGACCCGCGCATCGGTATTGGCCAATCCCTTGAGCAGCAGCTTCTCGACCAGGCTGTCCGGATGCGCCGAGAGATAGGTCTGCACATTGGGCAGCAATGCCGCGAGCAGGCCTCGGCGGCGCAACACCTCGAGGCTGCACACCGCGTGTCCGGTGAGGAAGAGCTTCAGGGTCTCGTCGAAGAGCCGCGCCGAAGGCACCCCGGCGAGCAGTGGCCGCAGCGACTCCAGCGGCGCGGCGGTCTGCGGGTCGATCTGAAAGCCGAGTTTCGCCTCGAATCGCGCCGCCCGCAGCATGCGCACCGGATCCTCGCGGTAGCGCGTCTCGGGGTCGCCGATCAGGCGCAGCCGGCGCTCGGCGATGTCCTGGGCGCCGCCCACATAGTCCCAGATGGAAAAGTCGGCGACGTTGTAATACAGGGCATTGGCGGTGAAATCCCGCCGCCAGACATCATCATTGATGGTGCCGTAGACGTTGTCGCGCAGGATGCGGCCGGTCTCATCGAACATCCGCACCGCATCCGGATCGAGATCGCCCTCCTGGATCGCTCCAAGCGGAGCATGCTCGGCCTCCGCCCGCGCCGCCTGCGCCTCGGTGACCGGGCCGCCGAGATCGAGGATCTCGCCCTCGTCCGTATCGGGGGGCTCCGCGGCGCCCTCCTCCTCGTCGATCTCCGCAGGCTCCTCGCCCTGGGAGGGCGCCGTCGAGGCGCGGAACGTGGCGACTTCGATGATCTCCTGTCCGAAGAATACGTGCGCCAGGCGGAACCGCCGGCCCACGAGACGGCAATTGCGGAACAGGCGCTTGACCTGTTCCGGCAGCGCATCCGTGGCCACATCGAAGTCCTTGGGCTGCAGTCCGAGCAGCAGGTCGCGGACGCAGCCGCCCACGAGGAAGGCCTGGAAGCCGCCATCGCGCAGCCGGTACAGCACCCGCAGGGCGTTCGGGGAAATATGCGAGCGTGAGACGATATGCTCCGCCCTCGGAATGATCCGGGGGGCGG
>JAJYTX010000525.1 GCA_021792815.1 Pseudomonadota bacterium | reverse complement strand
TATGCGTGAGCGGGGCTGGCGGGTGGCGGTTCTCGACAGCGGCATCAGCCCGCTGCCGCCGGCCGGTCTCGGCCGGATCCGGCGTTTCATCGACGAGGGTGAGCGGGTCCTCGAGGGCGAGCCTGTCGAAGATCCGATCGGTCACGGCACGATGGTGGCGGACATCATCGGCGCCGCGGCGGGCCGGGTCCGGCTGCTGGTCGGGCAGGTGTTGAATGAGCGCGGACGCTCGACGGCCGCGGCGCTCGCCGCGGCGATCGGCTGGGCGCTGAGCCAGCGCGCGCAGCTGTTGCATTTCAGTCTGGGGCTGTCGGCTGACCGGACCGTGCTCCGGGCGGCGATCGGCGAGGCGGTTGCCGCGGGCGTGCTGGTCGTCGCCGCCGCGCCCGCCCGCGGGCGCATCACCTATCCCGCGTTCTATCCCGGAGTGATCCGGGCAACCGGGGATGCACGCTGCGATGATGGGCAGATCTCGTACCTCGGGACCGCCGCGGCGGATTTCGGCGCCCGCGCCCAGTACCGATCGCGATCCGGGCAGCCGACCCGGGGCGCAAGCGTGGGGGCAGCGTATCTGTCGCGCCACATCGTGACTCACCTCGCGCCGGGTCTGGCGGTCCCGCAGGCGCATGCGGCGCTCGTGCGGCAGGCCACGTTCCACGGGCCGGAGCGACACCGATCGGCGGCACGCGCATGAACGGGCAGGCCACGGCATACCGCGGAACGCAGCCGCAGGCGCCTGGCGGTGCGGCAGCCGCGGCGGGCGGCCCGGCGGCGCTCGAGTGGGCGGTGTCCTTCACCGAGGCCGAGCGGCTGATCCGCTTCGCCGAGGGGCTGGGCGCCGCGGGCTCAGACTGGCCGGAGCGGTTCGGACTCGGGTGGACCGGCCAGAGCATGCTGCCCGGCGGGCGGCGGCTGACGCGCGTCCATTTCGGCAACGAGTTTTGCCAGCGACTGCTGCCTTCCCCGACAGTGCTGGAGACGGTGCTCGGCGCCGTGGGCGCCTCCGGGCTCGGGTTCGGCTTGGTGCTGCCCGTGCTGACCGATGAGGGTCTCGAGAAAGCCGACCGCCTGCTGCAGCGCCTGCCCGAGGGCACCGAGGTCAGCGTGAACGACTGGGGCCTGATGCGCCGTCTCACCCGCAGCTTCCCCCGGCTGAGACCGACGGCGGGCCGGCTGCTGTGCAAGATGCTGAAGGAACCGCGGGCACCCTCGGCCGCCTACCTGCAGTTGGGAGGGCGCGGTTTCATGACGCCGGGACTCGAGAGGCTGCTCGAGCGGTTCGGCGTGGACCGCCTGGAAATCGACGTGCCGCCGTTCGCCCGGGGGCAGGAGTTGTCTGTGCCGCGGGGCCGGCTCGCGGTGCACGCGCCGTTCGGCTTCGTGACCACGGGTCGGATCTGCCGCATCGGCAATCTGCACCGTCCGGTGGAGCACAAGTTCGCGGCCGGCCACACGTGCGCGCGCGAGTGCCTGGCCTACTGGTGCGAGCTGTCGCCGGGGCGCGGCCCGGACGAGGCGAAGATGAGCATTTTCCAGCGCGGCAACACGATTTTTTATCGTCACACCACGGCGATGAATGAGGCGCTCGCCGCCGCGGTGGCGGCGGGCTCGATGGATCGGTTGGTGATATCGGGAGACTGGCATGCGGATCGTCGCACCCCTCTCGGCGCCTGAGGACGTGCCGGTCCTCGCCGAGGCCGGCGCCGATGAGTTTTATTGCGGGCTGGTGCCGCGCGAATGGCAGCTGCGCTTCGGGCGCTCCACGCTGAACCGCAGAATGAGCGGCAACCTGCAGAGCTTCGAGGAACTCGCCCGGACGGTCACGCTGGCCCACGAGCTCGGCAGGCGCGTCTCGGTCGCCTTCAACGCCCAGACCTATGCCCGGGACCGATGGGACGACCTGCTCACGATGCTCGATCAAGTCGCGGCCAGTGGCGTCGATGCGCTGATCGTCGGTGATCTGGGGCTGCTGGCGGCGCTCGGGGAGCGCCAACTGCCGCTGCGGCTGCATCTGAGCTCGGTGGCCGCATGCCACAACGGGGAGACCGCGGCCCTCGCGGCGGAGCTTGGCGCGGCGCGGGTGATCCTGCCGCGGCACGTGACGCTGAGCGAGATCCGCGGCCTGTGCCGCGCGCTGCCGGGCGTGGAAATCGAAGCGTTCATCCTCAACGACGGCTGCGTGTTCGAAGAGGGCTCGTGCCACACGCTGCACCTGCCCGGTGCGCTCGGCGGACCGATCTGTCTCGATCGGTTCCGTCACGACTACCATCGCCCCGACGGGCGGCCGCTCGAACCGCCGGAGCTCGAACGGCTTCAGTCCAACGACGCAGCCTGGGACCAATGGTTGTGGTACGTGTTTTCGTGCGGCTTCAGCGTCACGCCCGAAGGGTTGCCGCTCGGCCCCTGCGGGCTGTGCGCGCTGGCACAGCTCGCGGCCGCAGGCGTCGCCGCGGTGAAGATCGCGGGCCGCGAGAGCCGGCTCGAGCGGCGGCTGAAGAGTGTCGAGATGGTGAGCCAGGCGCTCGCGCGCAGCGCCGCCGGCGAGCACGCACTGGCCGGGTTCGCGCAAGGGCTGCGCGGCAAACCCGAGCTGTGTCAGAGCGGCTTCATGTGCTACTACCGCGATTTCGCTCAGCCGCCC
>JAJYTX010000524.1 GCA_021792815.1 Pseudomonadota bacterium | reverse complement strand
GGCCAGCGTGCGTTCGAGGCCCGCGCCGCCGTCGATCAGCAGGAATTCCGGGGTTCGCAGGCCGCGCGCGATCAGATCATCGAGCACGGCGCGCCAGGCGGCTTCACTCTCGCCGCCCATGTTCTTGACCGCCAGCAGCAGCTTCTGCCCGTCACGACGAACCCCGAGCACGACCAGCAGCGAGATGTTGGTGGCGCGCCGATCGAGCCGGACCTTTGAACTGGCCCCTGGAAATGGGACCAGGGGCGTAGTTGGAAGAGTGCCGTTCTGTTGTGATAGACGGAGCGGATGATGACGACGAAGACGAGACGGAAGATCGATGCGGCGCTGAAGGCGAAGATCGCCTTGGAGCCGCTGCGGGTTTGAGCCGCGAAGCGGCTCAAAGCGACGGTCGCCGATCCACCACCTTTATCGCGGCGCTCCCTGCCCCGGCTTCTCCGGCTCAAAGCTGATGCGCAGCCTGGTGTGCGTCGCCTTGGCGAACCGCTTCAGCGTGCGCGTGGACGGCAGCACCTTGCCGCTTTCCAGCCGCGCGACAAACGTCTGGGAGGTTCCCATCGCAGCGGCCACCTGCTCCTGCGTCAGGTCCGCATCGCCGCGCGCCTTGATAAGCGCAGAGACGAGAGCGAACTCGTCTTCCAGCGCGTCGTATTCCGCGCGGAATTCGGGATCTTTCATCCACTCTTTCGCGACTTCCTCGACCGGAACATACTTGCGGGTCATGTCACCTCCTTCGCTCGTTTGAGGGCCATTCCGATTTCGCGCCGTGGCGTCTTCCGGGTTTTCTTCGTAAACACATGCACGATGATGACCCGTTGCCCCGATGCGGTGACGTAGGCGGCGCGTGCGATGCCGTCGCGGCCTTTCATGCGCATCTCCCAGACCGGGCCTTCGAGGTGCTTCACATACGGCTCGCGCAGTTTGTGAATGCCCTCGGCCTCAATCAGCCGGGTGATGCGCAGGAAACTGGCGCGGATGTCCACGGGCTGGGCTTCCAGCTCCGCCTGCACGCCGTCGTCCAAAAATTCCACGCGCCATGCCATCGCTAAAATATATGGTTTTCGGCATATCGCGCAAAGGAAATCGTCGCTGGCCTTTCGCCCCTCATCACGACCACGATGGCGGCGCCGCCACGGCGGCCGAGACGACGCCCTGTTTCACATGCCCATGCCGAAGCTGGGCGGTTCCGGGTCGGGGTCGGGGTCTGGCTTTGGTTGCTGCTCCGGTCTGGGCCGCGGCATGTTCCGCAGCGCCTGGGCGATGGCTTCATCGAGGCTTTTCCGGGCGAGCCCCTCAACCAGACGGGCCTCGTCGGGGTTCTGCCAGCGCAAGGCGGCGAGCAGGGCCGTGTCACGGGCGATGACGGAAGCGGCTTGCCATAGGCGGGTGACGAGACGGGTGAGTTCTTTTTGCTCATCGGCGCTGCCCCGCCAGGTGGCGGCCAGTTCCCGGAGGGCACGGCCGCTTTCGACAAAGACGTCGTAATAGCGGGACAGGGTTGCCGTCACGTCGGCGGCCGTTGGTGCCCGCGTTGCCGGCGCGGCCGGCCTGGCCTCTGACCGCGGCAGGCGTTCCGGCTCAGGCGCGGGCATGGCGACGCCAGGCGCCTGGCGCGCCTGGTAGTCCTCGGCGGTGGCAAAGCGCAGCGATGAGCCGCGGTCATCACGCCGGCGCAGGATCTGCTCGGCGAGAGCGTCGAGGTCGGGGGCGAGGTCTCGCGGGACGAACAGCCGGTAGTCATCGCGATGGCGGGTGCCGATGACATAGGCGGCGCGGGCATCCCAGGCATAGGGATTGTCATAAACGGCAGCGGTGCGCGGCTGGGTCTTGCCCTGGCCCTTGTAGCCGGTGCCGCTATAGCCGAGCCCCCACTGGTCAAAGGCGCTTGGGTCGAAGCCGATGACCGCGCCATCGTCCTTGACCACCTCCAGCCATTCCGCCGTCACCCGCCGCACGGTCCCGAATTCCGAGGCCGCAACACCAACGGCGCGGTCGGTGCGATAGAACTGCACCCGCTCGCCGGCGGCGAGCGAGACCGCGCCCCGCACCGTCTCGAAGGCAAACGCGGGGAGGGTTTCCCCCGCCGCCTGGCGTGCCTCCCGCCGCCGCTGCTGCTCACGCCGGTTCAGCGCCTCGACCTCGTCATTGGTGCTGGCATAGAGAAACCCCGGCACCGCATCCTCCGCCTGCGCCGCCACCGCTTGCGCCCGCGCTGCCTCGAGACTGTCGCACCAGACGATCTGCCCGCGCTGGTCATAGGCTCGGAGAGCGGCGAGACTATCGCCGCGGGCAAAGTCGGCACTCGCCTGGGCCTGATAGGCCTGACGCTGCCGCCGCACCGCGACCAGCTCGGCGGCGCCATGCTCGGCCACCAGCTCGCTGAACATGCCGCCGCGGGCAACCGAAGCGAATTGCCGGTCGTCGCCGGCGAGGATGAGCCGGGCGCCACACCGCTCGGCTTCGGCGAGCAGTTTGGCCAGCATGGTGTTGTCGACCATCGCCGCCTCATCGACCATCACCACGGTGTTGCGGTCCCAGCGCTTGGGGTCACGCGCCAGCGCCCCGAGCTCGCGATGCAGCGTCGCCGCCCGGCGATACCCGTCCCGACGCAGATCGGCGACCACGGCATTGGTCGGGGCGAGACCGATGACCCGC
>JAJYTX010000523.1 GCA_021792815.1 Pseudomonadota bacterium | reverse complement strand
GCCGCAGCTCGGGGCCGATCCGCGCTTCGGCGGCCAGCGCGTGCCACAGCCTGTGAGCAGCGCCATGCAGGAGATCATTGCTTCTGCAAACCTCGCGTTCAAGCTCTGTCCGATGCTCACCCATGGAGCCGTGCACGCCCTCGAACTCTGTGGCTCCGAAGCTCAGCAGCGGCTTTTCCTGACGAAAATGGTGCGCGGCGAGTGGACCGGCACCATGGTGCTCACCGAGCCGCAGGCAGGCTCTGACCTTTCGCAGGTGCGCACACGCGCGACGCCGGAGGCGGACCGGTATCGCCTGTTCGGACAGAAGATCTTCATCACGTGGGGCGATCACGATTTCACCGAGAACACCATTCACCTGGTGCTCGCGCGCATCGATGGCGCACCGGCAGGCGTCAAGGGACTGTCGCTGTTCATCGTGCCCAAGGTGTTGGTCGAGCCCGACGGCTCGCTGGGGGAGCGCAACGAGGTGCGCTGTGTCTCCATCGAGCACAAGCTCGGCATCCACGCCAGTCCGACTTGCGTCATGCAATACGGCCATGACCGGGGCGCGGTCGGCTACCGGGTCGGCGAACCCGGTCACGGACTCGAATACATGTTCGTCATGATGAACACCGCGCGCCTCGCGGTCGGCGTCGAAGGCTATGCGGTCGGCGAGCGGGCATTCCAGCAGGCGGTGGAGTACGCCCGTACCCGTTTGCAGGGCAGTGCGCCAGGCACGCGGGCATCTGCACCCTCTCCGATCATTCAGCACCCCGACGTGCGGCGCATGCTGCTCACCATGAAAGCGGGTACCGAGGCGTCCCGGGCGCTGGCGCTCTACGCGGGCATGCAGCTCGATCTGGGCGCTCATCACCCGGATGCCGCGCCGCGCGAGGCGGCACACGCGCGCGGGGAGCTGTTGATTCCCATCGTCAAGGGATGGTGTACCGAGACGGGCAACGAGACCGCCGCGATGGCCGTGCAAGTCCACGGCGGCATGGGGTTCATCGAAGAAACGGGGGTTGCGCAATACCTGCGTGATGCCCGCATCACCACCATTTACGAGGGCACGACCGGCATCCAGTCGAACGACCTCATCGGCCGCAAGCTCACGCGCGACGGCGGCGCGGCGATGGCCAGCCTCCTTGCGGACATCCGCCGGGAACTGCAGGCGCTCGATGTCCGCGACCCGGCGGTTCGGGACACGCGTGACGGCGCGCTACGTGCCGCCGGGTTTCTGGAGACGGCGACCCGCGCGCTCCTCGAGGAGCAGGCGCGGAACCCGATGCACGGCTTTGCCGTGTCGGTACCGTATCTCAGGCTCTGCGGCCTCAGCGTCGGCGGCTGGTTGCTCGCCCGCTCCGCCGCCATCGCCGCAGCGCGCCGGGAAAGCGCTGACCACGAGTTCTATCAGGCCAAGATCCGCACGGCGCTGTTTTTCGCCAGGCAGATGCTGCCGGCGGCCGCGGGTCTCGCCGAGGTGGTCGGCAGCGGCGCCGCGAGCGTACTCGATACGGACGTGGATCTCGTCTGAAGCGGATTCTGACCACGCTCTGGCCGGATGGATGCGGGCCCGACGCGCCACGTGCCCGGACGCGATCCCGGGCCTCGCACCGCGAGCGCGTCCGATCGATTGATCTGATCGATCGACCGTATAATGCCCATAGATGACATGCATCCAGTGACGGAGAGCCGGGCTCGTGGCCGATATCAAGCTCAAAGACCTGCGCTACCTGGTGGCGGTGGCCGACACGCGCCACTTCGGACGAGCCGCCGAGCGCTGCTTCGTCAGCCAACCGACGCTTTCGGCGCAACTGAAGAAACTCGAGGAGTACCTCGGCGTTGCGCTGATCGAGCGGCAGCCGAACAATGTGACGCTCACTGCCGCGGGAGAGCAGATCGTCGCGCGCGCACGGCACATCCTGGCGGCTTGTGATGAGGTGACCGCGCTGGCGCGCGCCCATCGCGATCCCCTGGCAGGCAGACTCCGGGTCGCGCTGCTGCCCACCATCGGCCCGTATCTGCTGCCGCTGGTGGCCCAGCCGCTTCACCGGGCGATGCCGCGCCTGCAGCTGTACCTGTACGAATACCAGACCGAGGCCCTGCTCGCGAAGCTCAGAAGCGGCGAGCTGGATCTCGGCATTCTGGCGCTGCCGGTCGATCTCGAGGGACTTGAGGCGCGGGAGTTGTATGCCGAGCCGTTCAGCGTCGCGCTGCCCGCGGGCCACCGCCTCGCCGGCCGCCACCGGATCCAGGTCGGCGACCTCGAGGGAGAGGCTCTGCTGCTGCTGGAGGAAGGCCACTGCCTGCGCGACCAGGCGCTCGCGGTCTGCAACCGGACGGGCCGCGCAGAAAGTCAGGATTTCCGCGCGACCAGCCTCGAGACGCTGCGGCAGATGGTCGCCACCGGCGCGGGCGTGACGCTCTTGCCACAACTGGCCACCCAGGGCGCCCATGGAAATTCGCGGGGCGTGGTGGTAGTGCCGTTCGCCCGACCCGCCCCGAGCCGCCGCATCGGTGCGGTCTGGCGCAGGAGCACCGCGCGCGGGCCGGCCATCGACACGGTGTGCGACCTGATTGCCAGACGGGCCGGATGAGGCTTGCACTCTGGCATAATCGCCCGCCGTGAGCCGCATACCCGCCTCCATGGACCACGTGACCCCATACGACCGGTTC
>JAJYTX010000522.1 GCA_021792815.1 Pseudomonadota bacterium | reverse complement strand
AACAGCCGTCACGGCATCGTGTACTTCGGTCAGCGCTGGGATGTGTCCGGCGCGCTCAAGACGCAGGCGAGCCGTGAGACCGCATGAAGCTGCTGGTCATTACGCACCGCCTGCCGTGTCCGCCGCACAAGGGTGAGAAGATCCGGGCGCTGAACTTCCTGAAATTCCTCGCGACCCGCCACGAGGTGCATCTCGTGAGCCTCGTGGACGATGACAACGATCTGCGCTATGTCGATCAGCTGCATCCGCATATTCGCACCCTGACGGTGCAGCGGGTCCATCCGCGGCTGCGCAAGGCCTTCGCGCTCTCGGCGGTGGCCAGTGCCGAGTCCGTCAGCAGTCGCTATTTTCACGTGCCGGCGCTGCAGCGACGCGTCGATGCACTCATCGAGCGCGAGGGTATTGAAGGGGTCTTCTGCTCATCGTCGCCGACGGCCGAGTACGTCTTTCGGTCCCGGCATGCGACCCGGTTGCGGGACCTCCCCAAGGTCATGGACCTGATTGACGTCGACTCGGTCAAGTGGCGCCATTACGCCGAACAGTCGCATGCCGGGTCGGCCTGGTTGTACCGCCGTGAGGCGCGCTGCCTCGCGGCGCTCGAGGGGAAGATCGGGCAGCATTTCGATCGCGTCCTCGTGGTCAGCGAGGCGGAGCGGACGTGTTGCGAGTCCGTTGCGCGGGATCGCGTGACTGCGGTACCCAATGGCGTGGATCTGGAATATTTTTCGCCCCGTGCGCACCCGGTTGCTGAGCAGCAGCCGCCGACACTGGTCTTCACGGGAGTGATGGATTACCGACCGAATGTGGACGGGATTGCCTGGTTCGTTCGGAATATTCTGCCAACCGTTCGTGCGGCAGTTGCGGATGTCCAGTTGTTCATCGTCGGCAATCGTCCGAGCAAGGCGGTACAGCTTCTGGCATCGGACCCTGGGGTCATCGTCACGGGATTTGTGCCGGACGTGCGTGAGTACGTGGCCCGCGGCGTGAGCATTGCTCCTCTGAGAATTGCCCGGGGCATCCAGAACAAGGTGCTCGAAGCCATGGCCATGGGCCGGCCGATCGTGGTGACGCCACAGGCCTTTGAGGGGATCGATGCGCAGCCCGGTCGTGATCTCATGGTCGCGAGCGATGAACATGAATTCGCCGCGCGGACGATCGAATGCCTCCGGGACCCCGAGCACGCGGATCGCCTGGGGCGCGCGGCGCGGGCGCGGGCCGAGCAGGGCTATTCGTGGTCGAAGAATCTGGCGCTCCTGGATGAGCTGCTGCCGGCCGAGGGCGTCGCATCTGCGCCCGCGCCTGTGCAGCGTGCCCGACCGTCCCTGCAGCCTGACGCCGTTTCGCGAGCGTCCTGACGATGCTGCCGTCGCTGCGTATTCCCATCCTCGTCGAAGAGACGATCGGCCGGGATCGCCAAGATGAGCTGTTACGGTTCGGGGTCCCGATGTCTCGGGGCGCGTTGCGCAACGACGCGCGTGTGAGCGTGAGGGATCCGCAGGAGCGGGCATTGCCGACGGACGCAAAGCCGTTGTTGTTCTGGAGCGATGGCTCGATCAAGTGGCTGGTGGTGCAGGCCCCGGTTTCAGTGCGGGCCGGGGCGAAGACCCGATTTCACCTGTGCGCTGCCGATGCACGCCAGGAGGGGGCCGAGCCGGCATTCCCGCCGCTTCGGGTCGAGAAGCATTCTGGCTACGTCATCGATACCGGTGCAGCGACGTTCCGGGTGGGATTGAACGGGGCGCTCATCGAGTCGGCGGCGGTGCAGGGCGCCGAGCTGCTGGATGATGCCGGGGCGCGTCTGAGCCTGACGGGGTGCACGGGGCACCCGTACCGGCCGGTCACCACTCAGTTGTTTCTCGAAGAAGAGGGACCGTTGCGCGTGGCGGTGGTGCTCGAGGGGCATTTCGTGCCGGTCCGTGAGACCACCGGCGCTCCCGTGCGCATCGAGTTCAAGGTTCGCCTGATCTTCGTTGCCGGGCAGTCGGTCGTCCGTCTCGAGGTGCAGCTGCACAACCCCAGTGCGGCCCGCCACCCCGGTGGACTCTGGGACCTCGACGATCGGGGCACCGCCGAGTTCGAGGATGTCTCGCTCTCACTGAAGCCGGCGGGTCACGTCGGGGAGATCCGCTGGTCCGCGCAAGACGCGCACGATGTTCATGTCGAAGCGCCGAAGGACCTCACCTTCTATCAGGATTCGAGCGGCGGCGAGAACTGGGACTCGGACAACCATGTGGACGGCCGCGGCCGGCTCACGGTGACGTTCCGGGGCTATCGGGTGACCTACGGCGAGCCGGGAAAGATGCGGCTCATTGCCGAAGGGGACCGGCCGACCCCTGCACTCGCAGCCGTGACCGACCGCGGTTTCGTGGCCGCGACAGTGCTCGAGTTCTGGCAGAACTTCCCGAAGGCGCTGCGCTGGAGCGAGGACATCCTGGACGTCGCGCTCTTCCCGTGGGAGTACCGGGCACCGCACGCGCTGCAGGGAGGGGAGCGCAAGCGGCAGACGATTCTGCTCGAGTTCGGATCCGCCGGCGCGATGTCCGCCCTCGCGCAGTGGCAGCATCCGCTCGAGGTATCGCTCGACCCGGAGTGGGTCGAGCAGTCGGGTGCGCTCCCGGGATTCATTCCGGCGGCACGGGATCGCAATTGGGAGTATCTCCGGTACATCC
>JAJYTX010000019.1 GCA_021792815.1 Pseudomonadota bacterium | reverse complement strand
GAGCGCGGACAGCTCGGGATTTTCGCCAACGCCTATTGGGGTCATCCGGCCTACCG
Source organism: Pseudomonadota bacterium (assembly GCA_021792815.1). Next base: position 16,434 of record JAJYTX010000019.1, on the reverse strand, counting down.
GTTGCCACCGGAGGCCAACCTGATGGCCCTCGCGCACTATCTGGAGGCGCTCGATTTCCAGCGTCGCTTCGTCAGGATCCATGCGATTCTCGGTGGCAAGAATCCCCACCTGCAGAGCTTCCTCGTGGGCGGCATGGCCACGCCGGTGGACCCCGACGCCCAGGCTTCGCTCAACATTGATACCATCACCCAGCTGCGCAAGCTGGTCGCCGAGGGAGTGGAGTTCGTCAGCCGCGTCTACGTACCCGATGTGCTCGCCGTCGCATCGTACTACAAGGACTGGTTCTCGATCGGCTCGGGGGTGCGAAACTATCTTTCGTACGGCGATTTTCCGCTCGATGACAGCCCTCATCCGACGCTCTATCTGCCGGGAGGGGTCCTGCACAACGAGAACCTGACGCAGATCGCCCCGGTCGACCAGGCGAAGATCGACGAGTACGTCACCCATTCGTGGTACGACTACAGCGTGGGGGACGACAAGGGACTCAACCCCTACCACGGCGAGACCCGGCCGCACTTCACCGGGCCGAAGCCGCCTTTCGAGCGGCTGAACGTCGAGGAGAAATACTCCTGGCTGAAGTCTCCGCGCTATGACGGGGCGCCGATGCAGGTCGGACCGCTGGCGCGCATGCTGGTCGCCTATGGGATCGGCCGTCCGTCGCGCGTCAAGACGCTGGTCGATGCTTCGCTCAGCCAGCTGGGTGCGCAGCCGAGTGCGCTGTTTTCGACGCTGGGGCGCATCGCGGCGCGTGCCATCGAGGCGCAGGTCCTGGTCGAGTCCATGGGCATGTGGGTCGATGCGCTCGCCGAGCAGATGGCCCGCCGCGATTTTCGCATTCAGGACACCTCGCGCTGGGATCCGGGCAGCTGGCCGCGCGAGTGCTTCGGCGCGGGATTTCACGAGGCGCCGCGTGGTGCGCTCGGCCACTGGGTGCACATCCGTGACGGCAGGATCGCCAGGTACCAGTGCGTCGTGCCGAGCACCTGGAACGCCGGTCCGCGCGATGCCCGCGGACAGCCGGGGCCCTATGAGGCCTCGCTCGAGGGCACCCCGGTCGCCAAGCCCGATCAACCGCTCGAGATCCTGCGCACGGTGCACTCGTTCGATCCGTGCATGGCCTGTGGCGTGCACGTCGTCGATGCCAGCCGGCGCGAACTGGCGCGAGTGAGGATCTCATGAACGCCGTGCCCGCGGAGAATCCCTGCACGGTGAGCCTGCAGCGGGTCTATGTGTGGGAATTGCCGCTGCGCCTGGTGCACTGGCTGCTGTTCTTCTCGATCCTGACGCTGAGCGGTACGGGCTACTACATCGGCAATCCCTTCGCGAGCGGCCCGCTGCTGATGGCCACGGTGCGCGTCGTGCACCTGTACGCCTCGATCGTGTTCGCGCTGTGCGTGCTGCTGCGAGTGTACTGGGCTTTCGCCGGCAACCGCTATGCGCGCTGGTCGGATCTGATCCCGGCATCGCGCGAGCGGCTGCGTAGTCTGTGGACCAGCCTGAGGTTTTACACTTTCTTCGGGCGGGATCCGGATGAGTACGTCGGCCACAACGGGCTCGCGGGTCTCACCTATGCGTTCATCTTCGGCGTTTACTTCGTGATGATCGCGACCGGACTTGCCCTCTATCAGATATACGCGCCGGTCGGATCGCCGCTGCGCGCGTTCGCCTTCCTGATCCGCACGTTCGGCGGACTGCAGATGGCGCGCCTGATCCATCACATCGGCATGTGGGTGATCCTGGTATTCGCGGTCGCGCACCTGTACTTCGTGGTGCTCTCTTCGACCGTCGAGCACGTCGGCATCTTCGATTCGATTCTCTCGGGCTTCAAGTTCACGCCGCGCGGCCGGCGGAGAACCGGCTCGTGACCGGGACGCGCGCCGATGTGCGGCAACGCGTCCGGGTACTGGTTCTCGGCCTCGGGAACGTGCTGCTCGGCGATGACGGCGTGGGGCCGGCGACACTGGCGCGGCTCGAGCGAGACTACCGATTCCCGCCCGAGGTGCGTCTGGTCGACGGCGGCACGCTGGGTCTGGCGCTTCTCGATGAGCTGGCACAGGCCGAGCAGGCGATCCTCGTCGATGCGGTGGCGACGGGCGAGGCGCCCGGCACGCTGGTGCGACTGCAGGGCGAGGCGGTCCGCGATGCGGTGCGCGAGCGGCTGTCGGTGCATCAGGTTGGCGTGGCCGACCTGCTCGACGCCGCGCGCCTGATCGGCTGTTATCCGGACTCGGTGGTGCTGCTCGGTCTGGTGCCGGGTTCGATCGGAGTGCGCGTCGGACGCACCGCGGCCGTGGATGCGGCACTGACCGGATTGGTTTTGGCAGTCGTCCGGGAAGTCAGATCCCTTGGTTACGAGTTGCTCGAGCAAACCCAGGTCGGCGGCGCTCGTCCTATTCACGCTCTCATGCATCATTTCGGGCTGTGAGCGTCCAGGACCGGCAGTGCCCGAGGCGCTGCTCTCATCGAGCAGCGCCCGCCGCGCCGGGGCGGTGCTGTTCGCCGCGCACTGCGCCATCTGTCACGGTGCGCGTGGAGCGGGCGATGGGCTGCGGCAGAACGGCTTCGCGCCACCGCCGGATCTGAGGTTGCCGCCCTGGTCGCAGCGCGCGCACGCGGGGCGCACTTTTCTCGCCATCCGCACCGGGGTGCGTGAGACGGTCATGGCGCCATGGCCGACGTTGAGCGACCGGCAGACCTGGGAACTGGTTGCCTTCATCGAGGCGCAAGCACAGCGGCGCTGAGCGCCGCCGAGGCGATCAGGCATGCACGAGCTGTCGATCTGTCAGGCGCTGATGCAGCAGGTGGCTCGTGTCGCCCGCGAGCACCATGCTCAGCGCGTCGTATCCGTGACGGTGAGGATCGGCCCACTCTCGGGAGTGGAGCCGTCGCTGCTCGCCAGCGCCTACCCCCTCGCCAGCGCCGGCACCCTGGCGGCCGACTCGAGGCTGATCCTCGAGCGCTGCGCGCTCAGGGTGCGCTGCCTCGAGTGTGGTGCGGAGTCCGAGGCGAGCAGTACCCGCCTGTTGTGCGCATGCTGCGGCGCGTGGCGGGTCACGGTGGTCTCCGGGGAGGAACTGCTGCTCGCCAGCGTGGAACTCGAGAAAGACTCGTAGTGGCTCGTCGGCGCGAATTCCGGGCTCGGTAATCTCTTACGGCGCACGCAGCTCTGGCGGGATAGCATCCGGAGTCACGCCGGGCAGACGGTGTCGTGTGTGCGTAGGTGACCCGATCGGTGGAGGTCGACCATGACCCAATGGCAGTCATTCGTGCGGTGGACGGTGTTCTCGGTCGTGCTGGCATCGGCAGGGGGCACAGCGAGTGCAACGCCTGCGGTCACCAGCGGCAGGCAGTTGGTCAAGACGCTGACCTGCACCACGTGCCATCAGCAGGGCGGGCTTGCGCAGGCGCTGTCGGCGTACGCCGGCAAACCGGCGGTCGCGCTCAAAGCGGCTCTCATCGACCCGAAGAAGGCCCTCGGACCCGCGACGATGATGCCCTCGTACCAGGACAAGCTGAGCCCGAGTCAGCTGGATGCGGTCGTGGCCTACCTCGAGGCGGGCGGCAAACCTTGAGGCGGTCTGCACCGTGATCCCGGCGTGCGCGGCGCTCAATGCAGGAAGGCGGCAAGCAGCACGCTCACCAGCAGCAGTGCGGACCCTGCCGTGTGCAGACGCAGCGTGGCGCGGATTCCTCGAACCATCGAGGCGCGATCGGCCGGCCGGGTGATCGCACGCGAGGCGCTCCAGGCGGCGGGCAGCAGGAGCAGGGCGGCAACGCCCGTCCACCCCGGTATGAGCCTGAACACTGCGGCCAGCAGGAGCGCGCCGCAGGCACCGCCGTGCAGTCCGAGGTACACGCGTCGCGTGGCGCGGGTCCCGAGTCGTACGACGAGAGTCGCCTTGCCGGCGCGAGCGTCGGCGTCCCGGTCGGGCACCTCGTTCATCAGAAGAATGGCCGCGACCCACAGGCCGACCGGCACCGAAATCAACACGCTCGCGGCGTCGAGCCGTCCGCTCTGCAGCCATGCCGCGCCCGTCACTGGCAGGACCCCGAAGGCGAGCGCGATCGCCGCCTCGCCCAGGCCGCGGGCCGCGAGCTGCAGCCGCGGCAGGGAATAAGCGAGGCCGAGCGCCATACCGGTCAGCCCGAACACCAGGACTCCGGGCCCGCGCAGCTCGAGCAGCGCAAGTCCGAGCACCGCCGCGACCGCGAGCAGGGTGACGCCCCAGACCGTCATGTCGTGCGCGCTCATGACGCCGTTTTGAATGAAGCGCGAGCCGCCGCTGTAGGGGAAGATCCGACCGTCATTCCCGCGGTCCGCGCCCGACAGATCGTCGCTCACGTCATTAAGGACGTTCGCGGCGAGGTGCACGCACAGCGTCGCGAGAACGGCCAGCACCGCCAGGCTCCATGAGAATTGTCCGGCGACCCGATACCCCCAGGCGCTGCCGATGAGCACCGAGGCCACCGATGCCGGCGCGAAAGCCGGCCGGGTGGCGAGCGCCAGCCGCCGGGCGCGTACGCTGATGGCGTCGCCGCCCAGTGCCGCAGCGGTGGGTTCCGCGGGGCCTGAGGGGCCGCGTATGTCCATCTTCACAGGTCTCCGGCGTCGCGGGCCGGCCCGCGCGGCTGCAGTGGGTTGATTATTATCAGTGTGTAACCGGTGCGGCGCGCAGAGGGAATAAGCATCAGTACGTATGCGCCCGCGGGCACGCTCAGCCCGCGAAGATCACGAGCGCGATCAGCGTGACACCGGTGATGAGCACCACCGATCCGAACAGCACCGCGATGCTCGTCATCAACAGCGACGGGGGTGGCACCATCGAGCTCTCGAGTCTGCCTTCCTGCAGCAACTGCTGATACTGCAGCGGGCGTTCCTCCTTGAAGCGATCGAGCGGCACCCGGCCGGTGAAGATCGACACGTCGATCGGAAACTTCAGCGGCCCGAGGTGGTTGTGGAAGAAGTGGAAAATGAAGATGAAACCCACCGCGAGCAGCGCCTCCTCGGAATGCACGACGAAGGCGACATTGAGCCAGATGCCCGACAGCACGCGGGTGGACAGCAATGGGGCGGCAAGCATCAACCCCGAAATGCCGATGATGGCCACTCCCCAGAACACGGCCCAGTAATCGAACTTCTCCCAGTACGTCCAGCGACCCATTTTCGGCTGCGGTCCGAGATACAGAAACCAGCGGAAGTTGCGCCCGATGTCCTTGATATCGGTCCAGTTGGGCAGCAGCGAGTCTTCACCAAAGAGCCGATAGCGCTGTTTTCTGAGGACTGCGCGATAGGCGAGATAGCACAGATGGAACAGGAAGTAGCCGAAGGTGATGCCGGCATTCACCAGGTGGATGACGTGCATGGTGTGCACGCCTCCCCAGAAGCGCGTCAGTGCGGGTGCCCAGGGTGCACTCGGATGCATCAGGGGCAGACCGGTCAGGGCAAGCAGCATGAAGCTCACGATCACCGTGACGTGCGTGAGCCGGTCCGCCACGGTGAAGCGCTGGATGTGCGGACCGGTGAAGCGCTTGAGCGGCGGGATCTCGCCCCGCAGCCGGCCGACGAGGCCGCGCTGCAGCCACAGCAGCGTGTGCAGGCCGAAGAAGCCGAACACGCCGGCGAGCAGCACGAGCATGAAATAGTGCGCGAAGGCGAGCGGCGCGGAGCGGGAGGGCCGGGGATGTGGGTCATAGCCGGCCAGCTTCGCGCTGGCTCCGGCGTGGCAGCCGCGGCAGGTGGCGGCGCGGTTCGCCGCCGAGACCCGGGAGCGAGGGTTCGCCGGCGAGACAATGCCATGCGCACCGTGACAGCTCACGCAGCCGGGAGCCGTGGCGAGGCCGAGCTTCGCCGCCTGTCCGTGCGGAGTGTCCATATAGGTCCGATAGGCCTTCACGTGACAGGAGGCGCATTTCACCGGGGCGAGCGGCACGCCATGCGGCAGCGTCCTGACGGATGCGTGGCAGCTGACGCATGCCAGGGAGGCGTGCACCGAATGCGCCAGGACCGCGGAGTCGACTTTGGGGGCGCCCATCAGACCGGTGCCGTGACAGGCCAGGCAGTGGGCGTCGGGGATGGCGGCGGGTACAGCGGAGGGAGCGGGCGCTTGCGCACTCCCGGAGGCGTTGAGGTGCGCCGTGATGGCTCCATTCGCGGCCGAACCGGCTGCCCCCGCGACGAGCACGGCGGCCATCAATGCCGCCAGCCAGCCGATGCTGTGGATCGTACGGGGGCTCATCCTGGGTGCAGGATCGGGGACCGAACGGTACGGGTCGATACGTACGATACGAATGTCGGCCTCGATACGGCGTCGGGGGATTCGGCAGGTACGTATTCCGACGGTCCGGCGCCTGCGGCAGGGTACGTACTCATACCTTTCCCGAGGCTCGGCGCATGTGTCTGGCGATCCCCGGCAGAATTCTGAGCATCCTCGGGGAGGATCCGCTGATGCGCAGCGGCCGCGTCGACTTCGGCGGCGTCATCAAGGAGATCAATCTCGTCTACACGCCTGAGGCGCAGCCTGGACAGTATGTGCTGGCACACGTTGGCTTCGCCATGGCCGTCATCGACGAGGGCGAAGCGCAGCGCGTGCTCGACGCGTTGACCGAAGTCGCAAACCGCGCCGGGCTTTCTCAGGATGTCGTCCCGGAGCCCATCTGGTGAAACACGTCGACGAGTACCGCGACGGGCAGTTGGCGCGCGCGCTCGCTGTGCAGATCGCACGGGAGGTCGCGGGTCCTGCCGCGACCTATCACTTCATGGAGTTCTGCGGCGGCCACACGCACGCCATCTCCCGCTACGGGATCGAGGATCTGCTGCCGCCGGCAGTGCGGCTGATTCATGGCCCGGGCTGTCCGGTATGCGTGCTGCCGGTCTCGCGCATCGACACCGCGATCCGTCTCGCCTCTCGTGCGCAGGTGACGCTGTGCACCTATGGAGACCTGATGCGGGTGCCCGGTTCCAGGGGGGTCTCACTGCTGCGCGCCAAGGCGGCCGGTGCCGACGTACGCATGATCTACTCGGCGGCCGACGCGGTGGCGCTTGCGCAGAGCGAGCCGCAGCGCCAGGTGGTGCTGTTCGCCATCGGCTTCGAGACCACCACGCCCCCGACCGCGCTCGCCATCCGGCTGGCCGAGCGGCTGGCACTCAGAAACTTCACCGTGTTCTGCAATCACGTGCTGACACCGGCGGCGATCCAGAACATCCTGGAGAGCCCTGATGTGCGCGAGCTCGGCCGGGTGCGGCTCGACGGCTTCATCGGGCCCGCGCACGTGAGCACCGTGATCGGCAGCGATCCCTATGTGTTTTTCGCCGAGGAGTTCGCCAGGCCGGTGGTGATCGCCGGGTTCGAGCCGCTCGATGTCATGCAGGCGGTGCTGATGCTCGTCCGCCAGGTCAACGAGGGGCGTCACGAAGTTGAAAATCAGTATGGGCGCGCTGTGCGGCCCGAAGGTAACCCGCATGCCAAGCGCGATGTCGCCGAGGTGTTCGAGCTGCGCAAGCGCTTCGAGTGGCGCGGACTCGGTCAGGTGCCCTACAGCGCGCTGCGCATCAAGCGTCGTTACGCCGAGTTCGACGCCGAGCGGCGCTTCGCGCTCGAGGATCTGCCGGCGCGCGAGGTGCCCGGCTGCCAGTGCGGGGCGGTGCTCCGTGGGGTGAAATCACCGCGTGAATGCCGGTTGTTCGGCAGCGTGTGCACCCCGGAGACTCCAATGGGCTCGTGCATGGTGTCCTCGGAAGGGGCGTGCGCCGCGCACTGGACCTACAAACGCTTTCGCGACGAGAGACCTGTGCCCGGCCCGGGAGTATCGGCGGCGTGCGGCACCGCATGACATCGCACGCCCAGCCGCTCGACCTGACGCACGGATGCGTGGATCTGTCGCATGGAGCCGGCGGACGGGCGATGTCACAGCTGATCGCCGAGATCTTCCATGCGGCGCTCGACAATGAGTGGCTGCGCCGTGGCAATGATCAGGCCACGTTCGACGTCAGTCACGGCCGCATGGTCATGACGACCGACGGCTATGTGATCTCACCGCTGTTTTTCCCGGGAGGCGACATCGGCTCGCTCGCCGTGCACGGTACCATCAACGACATCGCCATGGCGGGCGCGCAGCCGCGGTTTCTTTCGGCGGGCTTCATCCTCGAGGAGGGTTTCCCGCTGGCGCAGCTGACGCGCATCGTGCGCAGCATGGGGGAGGCGGCGTGCGCGGCCGGCGTGCCGGTGATCACCGGCGATACCAAGGTCGTCGAGCGCGGCAAGGCTGATGGTGTGTTCATCTGCACCACCGGAATCGGCACGGTGCCCCAGGGGATCGACGTGTCGGTGGAGCGGGTGCGGCCCGGCGACCGGGTGATCGTCTCGGGAACGCTAGGCGACCATGGCGTCGCGGTCATGTCGCGCCGTCACGATCTGCAGTTCGAGACGCAGATCGTGTCCGATTCGGCCCCGCTGCACGGCCTGGTGGCGGCGATGGTCTCGGCAGGGGGCAGGGATCTGCACGCCATGCGTGACCCGACGCGCGGCGGGCTGGCCGCGACCCTCAACGAGATCGCGCGGCAGGCCGGCGTGGGCTTCCGGCTGCGCGAGACGGCGATTCCGCTGCGGACAGAGGTGGTGGCTGCGTGCGAACTGCTCGGTCTCGACCCGCTCTACGTGGCCAACGAAGGCAAGCTCGCGGCGTTCGTGGCGCCGGCGTCGGCCGAGCCGGTGCTGGCGGCGATGCGCGCCCATCCGCTCGGTCGTGATGCCGCGATCATCGGCGAGACCGTGAGCGACGGGAACTGCTTCGTGCGGATGAGCACCGGTTTCGGCGGTGAGCGGATGGTCGACTGGCTCGCCGGCGAGCAACTGCCCCGGATCTGTTGAGGCGGACGTGCGCATTCTGCTCCTGACGCACAGCTTCAACAGTCTCTCGCAGCGATTGTTCGTCGAGCTCGTCGAGCGCGGGCACGAAGTGTCGGTGGAGCTGGATATCCACGATGCGGTGACATGCGAGGCCGTAGGGATGTTCGATCCCGACGTCGTGCTGGCGCCGTTTCTGAAACGCGCCCTGCCCGAGGCGATCTGGCGCACGCGATGCTGCCTGATCGTTCATCCGGGTATCGTGGGAGACCGGGGCCCGTCGGCGCTCGACTGGGCGCTGCTGCGCGGGGAGAGCGAGTGGGGTGTCACGGTGCTGCAGGCCGAGGCGGCCCTGGATGCCGGACCCGTGTGGGCGAGCGCCACGTTTCCGATGCGGGCGGCCACGAAGTCGAGCCTGTATCGACACGAGGTCGCCGACGCCGCCGTGCGCGCGGTGCTGACGGCGCTCGAGCGGATCGGTTCCGGCGCGTTCCGGCCGGCGCGGGTGGATCCGGCTGATTCCGCCGTGCGTGGCCGGGAGTGGCCCGTCTGCCGACCGGCCGATCGGAGCATCGACTGGCAGACGGACACGACGGAGGTCGTGCTGCGCAAGATCCGCAGCGCCGACGGCTCGCCGGGCGTTCCGGACACGATGTTCGGACGGCCCGTTCGCCTGTTCGATGCACACCGTGCCACCGGGCTGGCCGGTCCCCCGGGAACGGTCATCGCGCGCTGCGAGGGGGCGCTCGCCCGGGCGACCGTTGACGGCGCGGTGTGGATCGGCCAGCTGCGCCTCGAGCAGGCTGAGAGTCTGAAGCTGCCGGCGATGCGGCTGTTCGCCGGGCACGGCGCGCAGCTGCCCTGGGCCGCCGGCCATGAGCCGATTCGCTACCAGGAGCAGGCCGGTGTCGGTTTGCTGAGTTTCGAGTTCTACAACGGTGCGGTGAGTACCGAGCAGTGCGAGGCGCTCAGGCAGGCTTACGCACGGGCGCTCGAGCGTCCGACCCGGGTGCTGGTCCTGGCCGGCGGGGCCGATTACTGGTCGAACGGCATGCACCTCGGTGTCATCGAGGCCGCCGACAGTCCGGCCGAGGAGTCGTGGCGCAACATCAACGCGATCGACGATCTCGCCCGCGACATCATTGCAACGACCGACCGGTGGGTGGTATCGGCGGTGCGCGGCGGCGCCGGGGCGGGCGGGGCATTCCTGGCGCTGGCGGCGGACGAGGTGTGGGCCTGCCCGGGTGTCGTGCTCAATCTCCATTACAAGGACATGGGCAATCTCTACGGATCGGAATACTGGAGCTATCTTCTGCCGCGGCGCGTCGGCGCGCAGAATGCCGAGCGCCTGATGCGGCGGCGGTTGCCGATGGGGGTCGCCGAGGCGCATCGTCTGGGCCTGATCGACCGTCTGCTGCCTGAACTGTCCGGCAGCGCACTCGAGACCATCGCCACTATGGCGCAGGCGCTGTGTCGCGAGGACACGCTCGCGGCGCGGATCGCCGCCAAGCGCCGGCGGCGGGCGGCCGATGAGCGCGCCAGGCCGCTCGAGCGCTACCGCGCCGAGGAGCTCGAGCGCATGCAGCGCAACTTCTATGGTTTCGATCCGAGTTATCACGTCGCACGCTACAACTTCATCTACAAGGTGCCGAAGTCGCGTACGCCGCTGCATCTGGCACTGCATCGCTCGCGAGACGCGCGACGGCGTGCGGCGCTGCGCACCGTGGCCGGTCCAGCCGACGCGGCTCCGCCCGAGGAGGTCTTCCATGTGTGACCATTGTGGTTGTGCGATCACGCACGGCAGCGAGCACCCGCAGCATCATGCCGCCGGGCCGCTCGTCGAATCTGTCGCGGTGCTGCGCGATCTGCTGTCCGAGAACGATCGGCTGGCCGCCCATAACCGCGAGCATTTCGACGCTCACGGTGTCCTGGTCGTCAACCTGATGTCTTCCCCCGGTGCAGGCAAGACCTCGCTCCTGGAGCGCACGCTGGAGGGGCTCCGCGGTCGGCGCATTGCGGTCATCGAGGGTGATCTCGCCACCGAGAACGATGCACAGCGCATCCGCGCCAAAGGAGTGCCTGCGGTGCAGATCACCACCGGAACGGCCTGTCATCTCGATGCGCGGATGATTCATGAGGCGCTCGACGGACTGGTGCTCGAGGGCCTGGAGCTGCTGTTCATCGAGAACGTCGGCAATCTCGTCTGCCCGGCGAGTTTCGATCTCGGACAGCACCTCGATGTGGCGCTGCTGTCGGTGCCGGAGGGAGACGACAAGCCGCAGAAGTATCCGGTCATGTTCCGCGCGGCGGATCTGTTGCTGTTGACGAAAACGGATCTGCTGCCGTTTCTGCCGGAGTTCGATCCCGCACGGGCCGAAGCGAGCGTGCGCAGGCTGGCAAGTAGTGCTCCCGTGTTGCGCGTTTCCTGCCGCAGCGGCGCGGGCATCGACACCTGGTACGGCTGGCTCGAAGGCGAGCTGGCACATCACCGCGACGCGGTGCGGCGCGCTGGCGGGCGCATATCCGATGAGCATGCCGCGGTCGGCGCGCGAGTCACAGTCTGAGTCGGCGACTGCGCCCGCGCAGGGCGAGGAGCGCATTGCCCGACGCCTGCGGCTCGGCGGCCACGTGCAGGGCGTGGGCTTCCGACCGTTTGTCTATCGGCTTGCCGGCGAACTCGCGCTGGACGGTAGCGTGCAGAATCTGCATGGAGAGGTCGAGATCCTGGTCAGCGGATTCCGCGCCGCGGTCGAGCGTTTCGTACGGGAGGTGATCGAGCAAGCGCCGCCGCTGGCGCGGCCCCGGCTGATGGCTCTGCAGGACGCGCCGCCGATGTCCGGCCCGGGGTTCGTGATCCTCGAGAGCGCCGTGGGCGGCGCCACCCGGGTGTTCGTGCCGCCGGATGCCTTTACCTGTGAGGACTGTCTCGCCGAGCTCAGCGATCCGGCGAGCCGCCGTTACCGATATCCTTTCATCAACTGCACCCAGTGCGGTCCGCGCTACACGCTGATCGAGGCCCTGCCCTACGATCGTCCCAACACGACCATGGCCGGTTTTCCGCTCTGCGCGCGCTGTCGCGCGGAGTACGAGGATCCGGCCGACCGCCGCTTCCACGCCGAGCCGGTGGCCTGCGTCGAGTGCGGGCCGACGGTGTGGCTCGAGACCGGGCCGCGGGTAGGCCAGGGGCAGCATCCGGCCCGCACCGCGGTGGCCGCGGTGCCGCCTGAGGCGCTGCTCGGCGAGCGGGCCTTGCGACGCGCCGTCGAGGTGCTGCGGGCGGGCAAGATCCTGGCGGTCAGGGGTATCGGGGGCTATCACCTGCTGTGCGACGCGACCTGCGGGGACGCGGTGGCGCGCCTGCGCGAGCGCAAGGGCCGGCCCGACAAGCCGCTCGCCGTCGTGTTTCCACAATGCGGTGCTGACGGTCTCGAAAGCATCCGGCGCGAAGTGGAGTTGACCGAGACGCAGGCGTGTCTGCTGGTTTCCGCTGCGCGGCCCATCGTGTTGACACGTAGGCGGGCCGGGTCCGCGCTGACGCCGGGGGTCGCACCGGGTCTGGCTGAGGTGGGTGTTTTTCTGCCCTACAGCCCCTTGCATCACCTGCTGCTCGCCGATACCGGCCGTCCTCTGGTGGCCACTTCGGGCAATCTCAGCGGCGAGCCGGTGATGACCACGGTGGACTCGGCGAGGCGCCATCTGGCGAGGGTGGCGGACGCGAGCCTGCATCATGATCGGCCGATCGCGCGCCCCGCGGACGATTCGGTGATGCGCTGCCTGCTCGGCCGCCCGCGCGCCGTACGGCTCGGTCGGGGGCTGGCGCCGCTCGAACTCTCCCTGCCGTGGCGCCTCGCGCGGCCGGTGCTGGCCACGGGCGGCCATCTGAAGACGACGGTCGCGCTGGCCTGGGAGGATCGGGTCGTGGTATCGCCCCACATCGCGGACATGGGTACGGTGCGCAGCGTCGAAGTGTTTGCGCAGGTGGCGGAGGATCTGCAGCGGCTCTACGGCGTCAGGGCCGCCGAAGTGGTGTGTGATGCCCATCCGGATTTCGCAACCAGCCGCTGGGCGCTCGCGAGCGCTCTTCCGGTCACCCGCGTGTTGCATCACCACGCCCATGCCTCGGCGGTCGCGGGGGAACATCCCGCGGCGGATCGGATGCTGGTGTTTGCCTGGGACGGCACGGGGCTCGGCGAGGATGGGTCGCTGTGGGGCGGGGAAAGTTTTCTCGGCACTGCGGGCCATTGGCGCCGGGTGGCGAGTCTGCGGCCATTCCGGCTGCCGGGCGGTGAGCGCGCCGCGCGTGCGCCCTGGCGCTGCGCCGCGGGGGTTTGCTGGGAAATGGGTCTGAGCCCACCGGGCCCGGCGCCCGATCCGCTGGTGCGCCAGGCCTGGGCCCGCCGGCTCAACGCGCCGCTCACCAGCTCGGCCGGACGCCTGTTCGATGCCGCGGCTGCGCTCGTGTTGGATTTGCGCGAGACGAGCTATGAAGGCCAGGCGCCGCTGATGCTCGAGGCGGCAGCAGGCGAACTCGATCCCGAGCCGTCGCAGGCGTCGCCCGGGGCGCAGCTGACCTTGCGGCGGGACGGCGCGGGACTGCTGCAGCTCGACTGGCAGCCGGTGTTTGCCTCACTGCTGCGCACCGAACGAGGCACTGCCGAACGCGCCGCGGAGTTTCACGCCGCGATGGCCGGGGCCATCCTCAGCGTTGCCGAACGCTTGCGGGAAACCGAGGCGGTCACGACGGTGGGGCTTGCCGGCGGGGTGTTCCAGAACGCGCGACTCACTACCCTCGCGTACGAGGCCCTGTCGGCGCAGGGCTTCCGAGTCTGCCTTGCCGAGCGGATTCCCTGCAATGACGGAGGCCTGAGTTACGGTCAGATCATCGAGTTTGCCGCTCGCGCACGGTGTGCCTGCTGATGCTGCGCGAACAGGCTGAGCGAATGTTCCCCTATCCGGCGGGCGCGCTGTTCGATCTGGCGGCGGCCGTCGAGAGTTATCCGCAGTATCTGCCCGGCTGGATCAGCGCGCGGATCACCGGTGAGCAGGAGGATGTCCGCCATGCCGAGCAGTGGGTGGGTTTCGGGCCGGTGCGCATGTGTTTCCGCTCGAAGGCCGTCCTGCATCGGCCGCATTCGATCGAGGTGACCTCGGATGATCCACAGTTCAGGCGTATGCGGCTGGCGTGGCGATTCGACGGTGAGCAGGACCCCGGCTGTCGCGTCTGCCTGAGCATCGAGCTCGAATTGCGCTCGCGTCTGCTTCAGCAGGGGCTGGAACATCTTGCCCCCATGGCCGCTCATGAGGTGCTGCGGGCTTTCGAGCGACGCGCCCGGCAGGTCCTGGTCCCTCGGCGACTGCCGGGCGTTTTGGTCGATGGCGATCGATAACCTGCGGGGACGCTCAAGGCCGGCGACCGTGCCACCCGCCCCGATTACCCGGGCGCGGCGCCGGGCGACCCCCACGCGGGTGCCACATCGGCCGGCCTGCGCCCGGGCCGCCGCCGTGCCAGGCCTGGACGCGTTGCGGAAAGGGCCGTGGAGCATAGTGCGGCATGACCCGCGGAGCCGGTGCCGACCAGTGGGCGCGGGGCTGCACACGAGCCGGTGGCGCCCGATAGCCGAACCGCGGCGGTGCCCTGTAGGTGTGTTGCGGCGGGGCTTGCCAATGCCGTGGGGCCTGCCAAGGGGCCGGCTGCCGGGTCCGGAACTGCTGTGCGGGGTATCGCGGCGCCGCGGCGCGGGGCCGGAAGCCGGAGCCGCGGGGGTTGCGCTGTCGGAACTGAGGGGCCCGATATCCCGGACGGCTTGCCCAGGGGGGACGGTCGGCGCGCTGTTGCGGCATGCGCGCAGGCTGCCGAAAGGGCATCGGGCCGCCGGCGGCTCGGGCGCCGAATACGCCGCGTCCGTGGAAGTCCGCCGGCCGCATGGTGGCCGCAATAGGCGGGCGGCCGCGGTTGAAATTGGCGCGCAGGGCACGCTCCCCGCCCGCCATCCTGATCTGTCGCTGTTGCGCCCAAGTGACGCCGAAGTGATGCTCTCGCGCGGCGATCCGATCCAGACGCGTCGGGCGCGCGCTGACACCGTCAGTGCCTCCATTGAAGCTCGCGTGGCGGATTTGCGGGTGATCAAACCGGTGGTAGTACACGTCGTGGTCGAACCCGGGTCCGAGACGGTCGACCGCTCTGTTGTAGAAGAAGACGCGGCCTCGCCAGTATCCGCCGTCGTAGCCCTCGCCGTCGTAGCCGAAGCCGTAGTCGATGCCGCCATAGAACCCGACGCGCGGGCCCCAGTAACCGCCGTGCCAGCGATAGTCATCCCGATCGGCATCCCATCCCCACCAGCCCGGGGTCCAGAGTAAGCCGACCTCGGGCGGCAGTACCCAGGTGCCCGGCACCCAGTAGTAGCCGTAGGGACCCCATGCCCAGTAGCCCGGGACCCAGATGTAGCCGGGCTGGGGGCAGGGCGGTTGCGCGTATACCGGCAGCGGCGGCGGCGGAAGGTTGACCGAGACGCCGATGAACACGCCGGCGGGCGAGACCGTCGGCAAAGCCGCGAGCACGAGCGCGGGCAGGAGGTGACGCAGGAATCTCGGGCGCATGTCGGTACTCCGCTGGGTCCTCTGAGTGCAAGACTCGCTCGGAGGGACTGAACCTCTGCTGAATCCCGCCAGCCGGACGGGACAGTGCCTCATTGGGGCACAACGTACGGCCCAGAGGGCCGTTGACCCGGCGCGCCGGGTCGGTGCCAAGTGCGGCGGCCCTTGCTACCATGCGCGCCCCGCGACGATTCTGAAGGCCGCCATGACTGTCGTCACCCGATTCGCTCCCAGTCCCACCGGCATGCTGCACGTGGGCGGGGTCCGTACGGCGCTGTACAGCTGGCTCTACGCCCGCCACATGGGGGGGCGGTTCATTCTTCGGGTGGAGGACACGGATCGGGAACGTTCCACGGAAGAAGCCGTCCGGGTGATCCTCGACGGAATGGCGTGGCTCAGGCTGACGGCCGACGAGGGCCCCTATTACCAGACCCAGCGCTTTGACCGGTACCGCGAAGTGATCGGGCGGATGCTGGCCTCGGGCCACGCCTATCACTGCTACTGCACCCGGGAGGAGCTGGATGCGCTGCGTGAGCAGCAGATCGCCCGCAAGGAAAAGCCCCGTTATCCCGGCACCTGTCGGGACCGCGACGGGCCGCGTCCGGGAGTGCAGCCGGTGGTGCGCTTCCGCAATCCGGCCGAGGGGACGGTGGTGGTCGAGGACCTCGTGCATGGGACGGTCACGTTCCACAACGCGGAGCTCGACGATCTCATCATTGCGCGTTCCGACGGCACTCCGACGTACAACTTCTGCGTGGTGGTCGATGACATGGACATGGGAGTGACTCATGTCATCCGCGGAGATGATCATTTGAACAATACGCCGCGGCAGATGAACATGCTGCGCGCGCTGGGCGTGACGCCGCCGCTGTATGCGCACGTGCCCATGATCCTCGGTCCCGATGGGGCCAAGCTGTCGAAGCGGCACGGCGCGGTGAGCGTGCTGCAGTACGAGGAGGAGGGGTACCTGCCGGACGCGCTGCTCAACTACCTGGT
>JAJYTX010000521.1 GCA_021792815.1 Pseudomonadota bacterium | reverse complement strand
ATCTCGTGCCGGTCGCGTTCGAGCATGAAAACGGCCGGCTGACCGGCATGCGCTTCCAGAAGGTGCGCGCCGAACGCGACGCGCAGGGACGGCGTGCGCTGGTGCCCACCGGCGAACCCGAGCAGCGCTTCGACTGCGACGCCGTGCTGATCGCGGTCGGCCAGGAAAACGCGTTTCCCTGGATCGAACGCGATCTCGGCCTCGACTTCGACCGCTGGGGTCTGCCGGTGCTGGACAAGACCACGCTGCAGTCGACCATCCCCCACGTGTTCTTCGGCGGCGACGCCGCCTTCGGCCCGAAGAACATCATCTGGGCCGTCGCCCACGGCCACGACGCGGCGATCTCGATCGACAAGCTGCTGAGCGGCACGGATATCCATGCGCGGCCCGATCCGGTCGTGCGCGTCAGCTCGCAGAAGATGGGCATCCACGAGTGGAGCTACGACAACGACGTCTCGCCCGAGCAGCGCCGCAAGGTGCCGTGGGCGGCCGCCGAGAAGACGCTGAAGAGCATCAAGGTCGAGGTCGAACTGGGCTTCGACGCCGACGCCGCCTGGCAGGAGGCGCAGCGCTGCCTCAACTGCGACGTGCAGACGGTGTTCGCGAAGAGCCTGTGCATCGAGTGCGACGCCTGCGTCGACATCTGCCCGATGGACTGCATTAGCTTCACCGCCAACGGCGACGAGGCCGAACTGCGCACGCGGCTGCACGCCCCGGCGCTCGATCTCGCGCAGGATCTGTACGTGTCCGACGCGCTGAAGACCGGCCGCGTGATGATCAAGGACGAGGACGTCTGCCTGCACTGCGGCCTGTGCGCCGAGCGCTGCCCCACTGGCGCCTGGGACATGCAGAAGTTCCTGCTCGAAATGACCCATGCCGGCCCCGGCTGCCGCGGCAAGGCCGCGAAAAGGGAGGCCGCGTGAGCGCCCGAATGGAAACCCGGCGCAAGCACCGGACCCTCACCCCTCCCCCGGCCCGGCCCTCGCGCACAGCGCTCGGGCGCTCGCCGGCGCGCGAGCCGGTGGCTCGCCAGCGCGCCGGATTCGCCCCATTGGGAGAGGGGAAAAGCGCATTCCGCTTGGAAACCTTGTCGCCTCTCCACTTGGAGATCCTCTCCCTCGGCTGCTTGAAAACCCTCTCCCCCTGGGAGAGGGTGGCCGCAGGCCGGGTGAGGGTTCGCGAGTGCCCAGTCCATCAGCACCCGGCAAGCCACCCCGGAGCCCGCGCATGAAGCCGATCGAGGCGGTCAACGACTTCGTGGTCAAGTTCGCCAACGTCAACGGCTCCGGCTCGGCCTCGGCCAACGAGCTGTTCGCCAAGTCCATCCTGCGCATGGGCGTGCCGGTCAGCCCGCGCAACATCTTCCCCTCCAACATCCAGGGGCTGCCGACCTGGTACGAGGTGCGCGTCACCGAGGCCGGGCACCTCGGCCGGCGCGGCGGCGTGGACCTGATGGTGGCGATGAACCCGCAGACCTGGGACGCCGATCTCGCCGAGATCGAGCCCGGCGGGTATCTCTTCTACGACAGCACGCGCCCGCTGCCGCCCGCGAAGTTCCGCGCCGACGTCAGCGTGCTCGGCATGCCGCTGACCGAAATCTGCAACGGCACCTACGACGATCCGCGCCAGCGCCAGCTGTTCAAGAACATCATCTACGTCGGCGCGCTGGCGGCGCTGCTGCACATCGACCTCGCCGCGATCGAGGCGCTGATCGCCGAGCAGTACAAGAGCAAACCCAAACTGCTCGCACCCAACGTGCACGCGCTGCACCTCGGCCACGGCTACGCGACCCAGAACCTGCCGGCGATCGGCCTCGGCGTGCGCGCCGCCGACGCCGTGGGCGGGCGCATCTTCATCGACGGCAACAGCGCCGCGGCGCTGGGCTGCGTCTACGGCGGCGCCACCGTCTGCGCGTGGTATCCGATCACGCCCTCCTCCTCGCTGGCGGAAGCCTTCCAGAAGTACTGCCAGAAGCTGCGCGTCGATCCCGACACCGGCAAAAACCGCTACGCCATCGTGCAGGCCGAGGACGAGATCGCCTCGATCGGCATGGTCGTCGGCGCCGGCTGGAACGGCGCGCGCGCGTTCACCACCACCTCCGGCCCCGGCATCTCGCTGATGAACGAGTTCATCGGCCTGGCCTACTTCGCCGAGATCCCGGTGACGATCATCGACGTGCAGCGCGGCGGACCCTCCACCGGCATGCCGACGCGCACGCAGCAGTCCGACCTGCTGGCCTGCGCCTGGGCCTCGCACGGCGACACCCGGCACGTGCTGCTGCTGCCCGAGGACCCGCACGAGTGCTTCGAGTTCGCGGCGACGGCGCTGGACCTGGCCGACCGCCTGCAGACGCCGGTATTCCTGATGACCGACCTCGACATCGGCATGAACCAGCGCCTGTGCGCACCCCTCAAGTGGGACGACGCGCGCCGCTACGACCGCGGCAAGGTGATGACGGCGGCAGAACTCGAAGCCGGCAAGGACTTCGGCCGCTACAAGGATGTCGACGGCGACGGCATTCCCTGGCGCACCCTGCCGGCCACGCATCCGACCCGCGGCAGCTACTTCACCCGCGGCACCTCGCGCGACGCCTACGCGCGCTACTCCGAGCGCGGCCCCGATTACGTCTACAACATGCAGCGGCTGCTGAAGAAGTTCGACACCGCGCGCAGCCTG
>JAJYTX010000018.1 GCA_021792815.1 Pseudomonadota bacterium | reverse complement strand
TGAGAAATCCTGTCGAGCTGGCCCGCCGCGTGATGGAGAAATCCCGCCACGTGCTGCTGGTCGGCGCGGGCGCAGAGGAATTCGCGCTGGAGGAAGGGCTGGCGCTGGTTCCCAATACCTACTTCCGCACCCGGCGGCGCCAGGCGGAGATCGATACCCTGCGCAGCGGCGGACCGCTCCGGCAGCCCATTTCCCTGACCCAGGGGACCGTGGGCGCGGTGGCACGGGACGCGGACGGCAATCTCGCCGCCGCCACGTCCACCGGAGGACTCGCCAACAAGCATCCCGGACGCGTGGGGGATTCTCCCATCATCGGCGCCGGCACCTATGCCCGCAACGGCGTCTGCGCGTTGTCGGCCACCGGACACGGAGAGTGTTTCATGCGCCTCGTCGCAGCCCACCATACTTGTGCGGCGGTCGAGTACCGCGGCCTCACTCTGCAGCAAGCCGTACGAGAAACGCTCACCCGCGTGCGCGAGCTCGGCGGCAGCGGTGGGCTGATCGGCGTCGACGACGCCGGCAGGCTCGTCATGGACTTCAACACGCCGGGCATGCTCCGCGCGGCACGCGATTCGGCGGGTCAGCGGCAGATCGAGCTGTAGGCGCCCGTCGCGCGGGCCGAATCGGCTGAGGCCGGGGACGGTCAGGGCGAGGCGCCTGACGCGCGCGGCGGCACAGGCCGCAGCCGGGCGATCGCAGTCAGGCACGCGAGCCCGGGCGCCCCGAGGGATCGTTCACGGCCCCGAGCCGCCGCTGCGGCTGCGCACCGCGCGCGCCATGTGCGCTTCGAGAAGCCGCATGCCATGCATGCGGGCGCGCCGGTGTATCTCACCCCCCTCGGCCCCCGCCATCAGCAATTCCCGCCAGATCTCCGGTGTGTGCGGCCACCGCGGCTGCAGCCACGACCACCAGTGTTCGGCCATCTGATGCACGTGAAGCACCGAATGTGCGGCGATGATCCTGACGCACTGCGGATGCATGCCGAGCGCGAGGCGGGCGTAGGTGCGATGGCGCTGGGCCATCGACGAGGCAAACACGAACACCGAGCGCGTGACGCCCACCGCGTCCGGCACGGTGAAAAACGCCGCATGCGCGGGCGGGTACCCGTCACTGACGCGGGGCGCGTCGAGCTGTTGCCAGCGCTGCGGATCGGCGAATCCCGCATCGAACAGCAGGAACGGATAATCGGCGGCCCGCCTGCGCGCCGCCTCGTCGAGCTGCTGCCACTCGCGGATCACCTCTCCCAGGGCAAAGCTCGTCGTGGAACCGGCCGCCGCCTGCTGCGCCAGCAGCTCCAGGCACTGATAGTTGAGACTTTTCAGCGACTCGACGATCCGGCACGGTGGCTTGCCGCCTGTGCTGGATATGTCCTCAGCATCCTCGTCGTATCGCGCCATGATCACGACTCCATGCGCTCCGCCCCACGCTTTTATCGTATCGTAATCACCGCGGCAATCCACTGCTCATTTCTCCGCTATTTGCGCAATTACTCGGGTTGTGCCGGCGCGCAAATCGCCCAGAATGTGCGTTGCGGATCGTGACAGGCGCAACAACAAAGGGGACCTGACATGCGCATCGTGGAATCTCGCTACGAAGGGGAACTGCGGAGCTTCGAGCTGGCGTTGCGCTTCGTGCAATACGAAGCGCGCACCTCGACCATCCGCGCGTTCACTGGCCTCACCGCCGATCGGATCCGCAAGTTCGGGCGGCGTTACGGCGGCAGCGCCAAGCGCCACCGCGGCAAATCTCCCCAGCAGGCCAGTTACTTCCTGCATACCGGATGCGTGCGGCGGGAGGCGTCGCTGCTCGGCTCCATGTTGCACTCCTGCGGGCTGTTGCCCGATGAGCCGTCCGCGCAGGCCGTCGCCGCGCTGCCCAACCTGCACAACGGGCTGCTGCTCTGCGACACCTACGCGTATTACCTGAGCGCGGTGTACCGGCCCGCGCTGTCCTTCGAGCACGCCATCTTCCTGGCGCGATGCCTGGCCGGAGGCGAGCAGCTCAGGCTGATCCGCTGCACCGCCTGCGGCATCGGTATCGTGGCGGAGCGGTTCCCGGAGCGGGCGCACTGGTGTGAACACTGCAGACCGACCGGACGGGGCCGGCTCGCGTAGCGATCCGACCTGGGCGAGGCGGCCCCGAGTCCGCGACGCTCCCGGCGAATGGACTGATAGAATCAGCCGATCTTCAGCGCGGACCGCAATGCATTCCGACCAGGCGAACTTCTTCTCGGGCCCCTACATCGACCGGCGCACCGAGGCGCGCGAAGACCCCGACTGGCTGACGGCGGCACTCGCCGACCCGGACACACGGTATCTGCTCAGCCAGAGCACGCGCCAGCTCCTGTGCACGGGCCCCCCGGTGCGCATCGCCTTCGTGCCGGGCCAGCATCCGGTCGTGCGGGCTGCGGCGGCGCACCAGTTCGTGCTGCTCGGGTGGTTTCGAGAGCGGCGCTGCGTGCTCCTCGAGCTGGCCTCCCCGGTGCGGGATCTGCCGGCAGACGCTGCCTTCCAGGAGTTGCGCGCGCTCTCGCCCGAGCTCGATGCCGAGGAAGCCGGCCTGCTGGCCTATGCGCGCGCGTTGAGCCTGTGGCGCTCGCGGCAGCGCCGTTGCGGCGCATGTGGCGGCGCGACATTGCCGGGGCATGCCGGGCACAGCCTGCGCTGCGCCGACGAGTCGTGCGGGCAGGTGTATTTCCCGCGGCTGGATCCGGCCATCATCGTGCTGGTGTCCGACGGGGAACGGGCGCTGCTCGGACGGCAGAGCGGCTGGCCAGCCGGCCGGTATTCGACGATCGCCGGATTCGTCGAGCCGGGCGAGAGCCTGGAGGATGCGGTCGTTCGGGAGGTCCTGGAGGAAACCGGCGTACGGGTCACCGGTACCCGCTACGATTCCTCGCAGCCGTGGCCCTTCCCGGCCTCGCTGATGCTCGGATTTCACGCCCAGGCGCTCGCCGACCCGGTGCGTACCGGCGGTGAGCTCGAAGATGCCCGGTGGTTTTCCCGCGCAGACATCCTCGGCGGCGCCGTGAGCCTTCCCCCCACCCATTCGATTTCGCGCCGGCTCATCGATGCCTGGCTGAGGAGCCGCTGATGTGCCTGCTGGTGCTCGCATGGAACGTGCACCCGCGCTTCCGGCTGATCGTTGCCGCCAATCGGGACGAGTATCACGACCGGCCCGCGGAGCCACTGCGCCACTGGCCCTCGCCCGAGGAAATGCTTGCGGGCCGCGACCTGCGCGCCGGCGGCACGTGGCTCGGGGTCGATCGGCGCCGCCGCTTCGGTGTGGTCACCAACTACCGCGATCCGCGGCCCGCGCCCGATACCGCTCCATCCCGCGGCGGCTTGATTCCCGGATTTCTGGGCCAGGCCGGCGGTCCGGGCGAGTATCTCTCGACGCTCGAGCCCGCCGCGGGCGATTACGGCGGATTCAACCTGCTGCTCGCCGACGGGGAGTCGCTCTGGTACGGCTCCAATCGCACCACGCCTTTTGCCCGGGAGCTCGCGCCAGGCGTGTACGGCCTGTCCAACGAGCGGCTGGATACGCCCTGGCCGAAATTGCAGCGGGTGCGCGCGGGTTTCCAGGCCTGGTTGGGCGCCAATGCCGCGGCTTCAACGGTAGGCCCGGCGGGCGCATGCCTCGCCCAGAGCGGGCACATCGGCCCTGCCGAGACGCCGGCCGCAGCTGAGCAGCGCCGCAGCCGGATCAGCCTTACCGACAGCCGGCACGTGAAGCCCGCGTTGGACCGGGTCGCCGCCCGGAATGCCGGCGGCCCAACCCGGGAGGACATCGCACCACTGTTCTCGCTGCTCGAGGACCGCAGGCCGGCCGCCGAGGCCGAGAGGTCGCTCCCCGGCGGGCCGCCGCAGTGGGAGCGGGCGCTCTCGGCACCTTTCGTCGAGCACCCGCAATACGGCACACGCTGTTCCACCGTGGTGCTGATCGATTCCAGCGGCAGCCTGCTGTTCGCCGAACGGCGTTTCGACCGCCACGGCCGGTGCGCTGGCGAGAGCGCCTACCGGCTGCGCGCACGGGAGTGGCCGCAGCGAGCGTGATCCGTGCCGCTGAAACCGCCCCGAGCTGCCGAACCCGCCCGCGCGTGCGGACCGTCGGGAAAGACTATAATTGTTGCATTCATGGACATTTTTTGGGTTCGCGAATTTAGATGGCGAATAGCAGTTCGTTACGCGGGGCCCGGCTCTGCGCAGCCTCGTACGCACTCGTTTTGCTCTTCGTCAGCCCCCTGGCACGCGCCACCATCGCGGTGGTCATCCACGGGATCGGCGGCCCGTTGCGAACCAATGTGCTGGCCTATCTGAGCTTCGAGCGCTACAGACACAGCAAGCATCTCAGCGCCGATACCATCGATCGGTTCGAGAACCGGGTGGATGAGGAGGTACGTTCGGCACTGGAGCCCTTCGGGTATTTCCAGCCGACCGTGCGGCTGGGCGTGAGGCAGACCGGTCCCGGAGACTGGCGAGTCGTCCTGCACATCGAGCCGGGCCCGGCGGTGATCCTGCGCAGGGTCGACGTACGGCTGGTGGGCGCCGGGGCGGCCGACCCACTGTTCACGCGCATCACCTCGCACGCGCCGTTTCACCCCGGAGAGCAGCTGGACGAGGCGGCCTACGAGCAGTTCAAGAGCGCGCTGCTGCATACCGCCGCGACGTATGGCTACCTCGATGCGCGGCTCAGCCGTCATCAGCTGCGCGTCGACCCGAAGGCGCGCTCGGCCAGCATTCTGCTGACGCTTCAGACCGGCATGCGCTACCGGTTTGGCGCGACCACGATCGACCAGCATGCCGTCAGGCCGGGCCTGGTGCGCCGCTATCTGCGCTATCGTCAGGATCGCCCCTTCGATCTGACCCGGTTGCTGCGCACCCAGTTCGCGCTGGACAATTCCGGGTATTTCTCCCATCTGGAGGTGCTGCCGGGCACTCCCGACACGGTCCATCACACGGTGCCGGTGCATATCAAGGCCGATGCCAGCCGCCCGAACGTCTACTCGCTGGCGGCCGGCTACGAAACCGATACCGGGCCGCGCGCGATCCTCAGCTGGCAGGACCGCAGGATCAACTCCGAGGGCCACCGGATGAGCGTCGATCTGCAGGTGGCGAAACTGGTCAAGTACAGCCTGCAGAGCCGCTACGTGATACCCATCGGAGATCCGGCCACCGAGAACCTGACACTCGCAGCCAGCGTCGAGCAGCGCCAGCTCGCGGCCATCAATACCCGCACGATGACCATCGGTCCCAGTCTCACCCGGGTCACCGGCCGCTGGCAGACCGTCTGGTTCATCAACGCCGTGCATGCCACCGGCTCGGTGCCCGGAACCCTGTGCGAACAGCCGGCGAACGTCGGGTCCACCAGCGCCGTATGTCCCGACCTGCCGTATACGAGGCTCGCAAGCGTCGTCGCCAGCGTCGGCAACAGCAACATGCTGGTTCCGGGCGTGGACATCACCTCGGTGCCGACCGGCTATTTCGGCGAGCCGATCTTCCAGCATGGGGTGTTCATCGAGCTGCGCGGCTCGCATGGCACGCTCGGTTCGGGTGCGGATTTCATCCAGATCCACATCGAGCTCGAGCGGGTGTTCCGGCTGGCGCCAAAGTGGCACCTGCTGCTACGCAACGAGTTCGGCGCCACCGCCGCGTCCCATTTCGACAGAATCCCGCCGGTGATGCGCTTCTTCGCCGGAGGCGAGGGCAGTGTGCGCGGATTCGAATATAACTCATTGAGCCCCGCTCAGACGTTCTATGCCGAGCAGAGCAACCTGCCCTGTCGGAACGGCACGATCGTCAGCCCGGGCGGCGGTAACGGCAAGACCGGCTACCGCTGTCCGTTCTCGGCCCAGGCCGGCGGCAAGGACCTGATCACCGGTACGGTGGAAATCGACCGGGATCTGCCGCGCAACCTGGCGATTGCGGCGTTCGTCGACTACGGCAACGCTTTCGACAGCTTTCATCAGCCGCGGCTGCTGCAATATGGCGCCGGCCTGGGCCTGCGCGTGCGGCTGCCGGTGTTGACGTTGGGTATCGATGTGGGCGAGCCATTGTCACTGCGTGGCCATCAGCTGCCACGCGTGTACATCAATTTCTCGCCTAAATTGTAAGGAGCCTCCGAATGAAGCCTCACCCGTCCGCGTTGCGCCGGAAATCGCCCACTGCAGGGCACGGCGATCCGTCAGAGGCCTCCTAGGACCGGCCGATGCGCCGATTCCTGAAAGTCAGCGCACTGCTGGTCCTGCTGGCAGTGGCGTTGTCGGGCGCGCTCTTCTATTACGCGCTGTTCACGCAGAGGGGACTGCGATTCATCGTGAACCATCTGCCGAGGCGTTTCGGCAGCGTGCAGGTGAGGATCGAGGGCGCCAGCGGCACGCTCGCGACGGGGGTTCGGGCCCGCCGGGTCGTGATCGACCAGCGGCGCGTGCATCTGGAACTCGACGGCGTGTACACGCGGGTGCTGCTGCCGCCGTTGTACTGGCGTACGATCGACGCGCCGGACGCGTCCATCGACAGCGCCTACATCAAGATCAGCCGTTCACGCCAGCCGCCTGCCCCGCAGCCGCACTTTCTGCCCTGGTGGCTGGTGATCCGCGTCAGCCATGCGCATGTCGGACGGGCCGTGGTGGTCTTGCCGGACGGAAGGCGCCTGCAAGGAGCGGATATCGACGGCGCCGTGCGCCTCGCCTACCGCGACATGCGCTTTTACCGTCTCGGGCTGCGCATGGGCAACGTGCGATACAGTGCCGCAGGAGTGTTGCACGCCGCCCGACCGCTCGAGCTGTCCGCCTCCGCAGAGATTTCCTGGCGGGCGCCGCATCAGCCGCACGGGTTGATCGACGCTTCGATCGGCGGTGATCTGAACAGGCTGGCGGTCCGGGCGAAGGCGCTCGAGCCGTTCCAGGGGGATTTCCAGGGTGTCGCGCTGGATCTGCCGGGCAAGTGGCACTGGCGGGGCGAGGCGAGGATCCGCGATGTCAATCTGCGCGCCTGGCACCGTAGCGGGGCGCTCGGCCGCATCGAGGCGCAGCTCGCGCTGAGCGGCGATGCAGGGGGATTCGAGGCGCACGGCCGGGTCGACCCCCTGGGTCTGCATGCCGGAGCATTCCAGGTCGAGCTGGACGGGGATTACTCGAAACGGGTGCTGACGGCCCGCAGGCTCGACATCACGCACATTGCCTCGCATGCGCACGTGCAGGCATCAGGGAGTCTGCGGCTCGCGGCTCGCGGCCCGCGACTCGCTTTGAGCGGCAGTTGGCGCGATCTGCGCTGGCCGCTCGCGGGCGAGACCACTTTCCATAGTCCCTCGGGCGCGTTCTTGGTCTCGGGAGGCTGGCCACTCGAGATCACGGCGACCGGCGTCGCGAGGATGGGCAAGTTCCCGCCTGTGCCGGCACGCATCACAGCCTCCCTCGACAGCAGCGATCTCACCGTCAGTCGTGCGACCCTGTTCCTCTGGGGTGGGCAGGTTGGGGCACAGGGCGAGCTCAAGTGGCAGCCGCCCAGACGCTGGACCTTGCACGCGCTCGTGGAGGGACTCGATCCAGGTCAGTGGCGCCCCTCGCTGCGGGGCAGACTCGGCTTCGCGCTGCGCGCCTCGGGAGAAGGGTTCGGCGCCGACAGCCCGTTCGCGGTGCGGCTCGAGCGTCTGCACGGCATGCTGCGCGGCCTTGCCGCGAGCGGCAGCGGCGCAGTGAGCCATTCGGCGCGGACCTGGAGTCTCGACCAGGTCCGGGCGGATCTCGGTGGAGTCCGCTTGAGGCTCGACGGGCGCATCGACCGGCGCCGCGTTGACGCGCGATTCGCGGTGGCGGGCGACCTGCGGCTGCTCGCCGCCGGCGACCGGGGCCGCGTGCAGGCGGCGGGCAGGGTCAGAGGCCCGCTGGATGCTCCCGATATCCGGGCTTCGGCGACGGGCGCAGGCGTCAAAATAGGAGGTCTCGAAATCGCGTCCGCTGACGCCAAGGTCGACTTCGATCCGACTTCACGGCGCCGGACCGCCGTGATCCTGCGTCTGCGCCGGCTCCTGTTCCACCGCCGGCTCCTGCAGAGCCTCGATTTCACGCTTGGCGGAACGGCGTCGGATCTCAAAGCGCACCTGGCGGCTCACGCGCCGGGTCTGAGCCTGAGCGGAAACGCACAAGGCAGTCTCAATGCCGGCGTGTTCGCCGGCGAGGTCACGGCGCTCGATCTGACCGGCGCGCAGGCGCTGGATCTTCATTTGCGCAGGCCCGCGGCGCTCATGTTCTCCCGGGCGCACAGCCGGCTCGCCGATCTGTGCCTCAGCGGGACGCCCGGCGGGCTCTGCGCGGGCGGGGATTGGACGCCCGCAACCTGGATGCTCACGCTATCGGCCAACGACCTGCCGCTCGCCACGCTCACGGCTGGCATGACGCCCGCGGTCGAGTATCAGGGCATGATCAGCGCACAGGCGCGGCTGGCGGGCGGCGCTGGCGCGGTGGCGCAGGGATCGCTTCGCGCCAGTCTGACCGACGCCGTTCTGTCGCGACCCCTCGTGAGCGGGCGGGTCGAGCGCACCTCGATCGGTTCCGGACTGTTGACGGTCACGGCCCTGCCCGAGATCGTGCGTGTCGAGGCCTCGCTGACCTCGGGACAGATCGGCACGCTCAACGCCACGCTCGAGGCGCGCAGGGGAGGGGCGGGCTGGCGAGACATGCCCCTTCAGGGAGTCGTGAAGGCCCAGACCTCGAGGCTCGCGCTCCTCTCGATCTATCTGCCCGGGATCGATGGGGTCTCGGGTCAACTGACCGCCAACGCCACGATTTCCGGCACCGTGGGCGACCCGAGGCTCACCGGCGTCGGCAGCGTCTCGAACGGTACGGCCGATCTGTACCGGACCAATCTGCGGTTGCGCGATGCCGCTCTGACCGCGCAGTTGGCCGACGACGGTCTGTCGTTCGAGGGGTCAGCGCGCGTCGGCCGCGGCATTCTGCACGCCAGCGGCCGGTTGAGCTGGCGCGATGCGCTGCCTTATGGCCATCTGCACCTCGGAGGCAGCAATCTGCGAGTGGTCGACACTCCGGAGGCGCAGGTCGACGCCTCGCCAGATCTCGATTTCGATGTGGCCGGCCACCGGATCGATGTGACGGGCAAGGTTTACCTGCCGCAGGCCTCCATCCATCCGAAGAATCTCACGGGAGCCGTGCGCAGGTCCTCGGACCAGATCGTCGTTGGCCGCGAGTCCTCGAACCCGGTGCACCGCTACCGGGTGATGAGCACGATCTCGGTGGATCTCGGCAACGATGTCAGCATCGAAACCATGGGATTGACCGGCAGACTGGCCGGCAGGATCACCGTCCGCAGCGGGTATGGGGTCGGCACGCGGGCCACGGGTGATCTGTACGTGAAGCAGGGCGAGTACACCGCCTATGCGCGCAAGCTCGATATCCAGTATGGGCACCTGTTCTTCAGGGGCGGGCTGCTCGACAACCCGGGGATCGAGATCCGTGCCGTGAAGTCCTACCCCCAGGTCACCGCGGGCATCAATGTCAGCGGCACCCTGCAGCAGCCACTGGTCTCGTTCTTCTCCAACCCGTCGCTGTCACAGTCGCAGATCATGTCGCTGATTTTCTCGGGCGGCGGCGGCTCGCTGCAGAGTCTTGCGAGCGGTACCGCGCAGACTCAGCAGAACACCGCGGCGGGACAGCTGTTGACCCAGGGCGGCGCACTCCTCGCGCAGCAGCTTGGCAGCCGCATCGGTCTGCCTGAGTTCAGCCTGCAGACCGACCTCAACGATGTGACCTCGCTGGTGCTCGGCAAGTACCTCTCGCCGCGCCTGTACGTGAGCTACGGCGTCGGCCTGACCGAGCAGTTGAACGAGGTCAGGCTGCGCTACAGCATCGGCAAGCACTGGACGATCCGGATTCTCGCCGGCCAGGGAAAGGGGGCGGCGCAGAGCAAGAGCGGCCAGGTCGGCGGCGCCGATCTGGTGTTCAGCGTGGTGAAATAGCTGCCCGCGGCGCATTCCGCGGCCGGCCGGGCCCCTTGACGCGCGCGAATTAATATGCACAATACGCGCAAGTTTATGCACGCACGACAGTTCACCTGATCTCATGGACGCCGAGCAGATCGAGCGCCGCCAGGCCGTGATGCGTATCCTGCGCGAGGGCGTGGTTCGTCGCCAGGAGGACTTGGTACGGTTGCTGCGCTCGCAAGGTTATGAGGTGACGCAGTCCTCGGTCAGCCGCGACCTGCGCGACATCGGAGTGCTCAAGGCCAGCGGCCGCTACGTGCTGCCGCCCGATGAGCTCTCGCGCACCCAGGGCGACTTCGCCATGCTTGCCCAGTTCGTACGCGGACTGAGACAGGCCGGGCCGTCGCTCACCGTGCTCCGGACCACCATCGGGGCTGCCCAGAGCGTCGCGGTCGCGATCGACCGCGCCGAGTGGCCGGAAGTGGCGGGCACCATCTCCGGTGACGACACGATTTTCATTGCCACCGCTACCGGGCGCGCGCAGCAAGCGCTCGTCGCGCGGCTTCGGACGGTGTTCCACGTTCCGGGAGCCACCGATTAACGCCCGGATGTCCCAGTTGTCTCCTCGGCCGCTCGAGGCGGACCGCGCCTTGCCGCGGCGCCCGACGCATGCGATTCGCCCCCTTTCGCAGTGGCAGCGGGTGGCCGGCACGGCGAGCCACCGGCCTCAGCCAGGCTGCTGCCACTACACCGGGCCGATGTCGCCCGGGGCGTCGTCGCTCCCCACTCATGAATCCCAGGTACACGACGGTCCTCGAGTCTCGCCCGAGGCGGACCCGCTCACCGTCGCACGCACGCGGAAGTTAATCAGAGGCTCCCTATGCCGACACCCTCTCCCACGGGCGAGCAGCCCATCGTCCTCGCCTATTCTGGTGGTCTCGATACTTCCTTCCTGGTGCCGTGGCTGAAAGATACCCACGGCCGCCCGGTCATCACCGTCACCGTCGATACCGGCGGGATCGATGAGGCGGCCGCGCGCACGCTCGCCGACCGGGCCCGGGCGCTCGGCGCGGTGCAGCATCATCAGGTCGATGCCCGCGCAGACTACTTCGAGCAGGTGCTGCGCTTCCTGATCATGGGCAACGTCAAGCGCGGTCAGCTCTATCCGCTGTGCGTCGGCGCCGAACGCGTCATGCAGGCGCAGACCATCGCGCACATGGCGCGCAAGCTCGGCACCACCATGATCGCGCACGGCTGCACCGCCGCCGGTAACGACCAGGTGCGGTTCGAAGTCGCCATGCGGACTCTGGCCCCGGAGCTTGAAGTGCTGGCGCCGGTGCGCGACCGGGCGTTCAAGCGCCAGGAGGAGCTGGCATACCTCGAGGAGCGTCACCTGCCGGTGCCGCCGTACGGCGCCGCCTATTCGGTCAATCGCGGCCTGTGGGGCGTGACCATCGGCGGTAAGGAGACGCTGACCTCCTCCGGCAGCATTCCCGACCATGCGTGGGTGCTGACACGCGACGCCTTCACCCGGCCGCGCGCCGCCGAGACACACCGCATCACGTTCGAGTGCGGCAGGCCCACCGGCCTCGACGGCCGGACGCTCTCACCGGTGGCGCTGATCGAGGAGTTGGAGGCGGTGGCCGCCCCTTTCGGCATCGGGCGCGGCATTCATCTCGGCGACACCATCATCGGCACCAAGGGGCGGGTGGCCTTCGAGGCCCCGGCCGCGGAAGTCCTGCTCACCGCCCACCGCGAGCTGGAGAAGCTCGTGCTCACCGGGCGTCAGCAGCGCATCAAGGAACTCGTCGCACAGCCCTATGGCGATCTGGTGCACGAGGGCCAGCTCCTCGATCCGGTGTGCCGCGACATCGAATCGCTGCTGCTGTCCTCCCAGGAGCGGGTCACGGGCGAAGTGCGCATCTCGTTGCGTCCGGGCAATCTGTTCGTCGACGGCGTGCAGTCGCCCTACTCCCTGATGGCCGCCTCCAAGGGCGTGTACGGCGAAGCGGCGGGCGAGTGGACGCCGCAGGATGCGCTCGGATTCTCCAAGATCGTCGCCCTGACCGGCGTGTTCCACAGGCGAGCCGGAGAACGCCCGACATGAGCAGCGCCATGAGGAGCGTCGTCGTCGACAAGATCGCCTCCGTGGCGCAGGCCTGCCGGCTGTCGCACGAGGTGCGCATCTCCCACGACATCCCCGCCGAGGAAGGCGTGGTGGTCGTGGTCGAGGTGCTGACCAACAAATCGACGTACAACACGCTGGAGCTGACCAGCGGCCGCATGGCCAAGGTCGGCAAGGGCGACATCGTGGTCGGCGCGCTCGGACACCGCAAGGCGCTGTTTGGCTACTCGGGGCACATCCCCGCCGCGGTCAGGCCTGGCGATGTCATCCAGATGCTCAACATCGGCGGGGTGCTCGGCGCCTGCGACTCGGTCAATCCCGAGAAGGGCAAACCGTTCGATTGCCGCGTGCTCGGCGTCGCGCTGCATTTCCCTTATCTCGGCGAACGGATCGGCGTGCCGGCCCGGGTGGGGCTGCGCCGGCTCGACCCGGTGGCCCCGCTCGACACCCGCCGGGTGCCGGTCGTGGCGCTCGCCGGGACCTGCATGGAGGCGGGCAAGACCGCCGCGGCCTGCGCCATGATCAGCCGCATGCGTCACCGCGGGCTCACCATCGACGCCTTCAAGGCCACGGGCGTCTCGCTGCGGCGGGACATCCTCGCCATGGAGGATGCCGGCGCGCGCCGCTCGGCGATCTTTACCGACTTCGGGGTGGTCACCACCACGCGTCACAACGGCCCCGCGCTGACACGCAGCATGCTCACCGAGCTCGCCGCCGGCAAACCCGATGTGATCGTGTTCGAGCTCGGCGACGGCATTCTCGGTACCTACGGCGTGGACGCCATTCTGGAGTGTCCGGATATCCGCGACACGCTGACCGCCGTCGTGCTCTCCGCCAACGACCCGGTCGCGGCCTGGGGTGGCGTGAAGCTGCTGCGAGAACGTTTCGGTATCGAGCCCTGCGCCGTGACCGGTCCGGCCACCGACAACCAGGTGGGCGTCGACCTGATCACCAGCCAGATGAAGGTCCCGGCCTTCAACGCCATCAGCGACGGCACAGCGCTCGGCGACCGGGTCATCGAGGCCGTGGGTCTGAGGCAGGAGGCCGCTCGATGAGCGCGACCCTGCCTGCCATCGTGCTCGGGGGCACGGGCTACGTGGCCGGTGAGCTGCTGCGGCTGCTTGCGGCCCATCCGCAGTTGAGACTGGCCGCGGTGATGTCGGACAGCCAGCCCGGTGAGCCGGTCGCCGCGGCCTTCCCTCACCTGGCGGCCGCCTACGCCGACACCTGCTTCGTGTCGCAGGCCGAGGTGCAGGCGCTGCTCGGACGCGAGCCGCAATGTGCGGTGTTCTCCGCCGCGCCGCACGGGGTATCGGCGCAGCTGATCGACGCTTTGCTGTCTGCCGCCGCGGCCGCCGGCACGCGGCCGCGGGTAGTCGACATATCAGCGGACTTCCGTTTCAGCGCCGCGGCGGATTACGAGACGGTGTACCGACACGCGCATGGCGCGCCGGCGCGGCTCAAGGAATTCACCTGCGCCGTGCCCGAGCACTTGGCGGAACTCCAGACGGCTCACGTCGCCCATCCGGGTTGCTTCTCGACGGCGACGCTGCTCGCGAGCGTGCCGCTGCTTTCCCTCGGGCTCGCCACGCCGGTTCTGTTCGTCAGCGGCATCACGGGCAGCACCGGCTCGGGGCGCAAGCCCGTCGCCGGCACCCATCACCCGTTGCGGCACAGCGACCTTTACGCCTACAACGTCCTGTCGCACCGGCACGCGCCGGAGATCGCAGCCTGCGCTCGCGCCGCAAGCGGTGTGGACGCGGAATTCGCCTTCGTGCCGCACTCCGGGCCTTTCGCACGCGGCATTCATGTGACCGTGCAGGCGAGGCTGACGAAGTCGCTCGACAGCGCCGGTGTGCTGGCGGCATTGCGCGAGTTCTACGCCCGTTCACCGTTCATACGGGTCAGTGGCGATGCTCCCCGGGTGAAAGACGTCGCCACGACCAACTTCGCGCATCTGTCGGCCGCAGCCAATGGCCGCACGGTGGCTGTCATGTGCGCCATCGACAACCTGAACAAGGGCGCT
This sequence comes from Pseudomonadota bacterium, assembly GCA_021792815.1. The sequence goes on along the minus strand of JAJYTX010000018.1, from coordinate 2,439 downwards.
GCCGGCGGTGCCGTGCAGTGGATGAACCGCATGCTGAATCTGCCGGAAACCTCCGGCCTCATGACCCCGGCGCCCGGCTGGACCTAGTCAGAGTTCCCACAGCGAGTTTCCATGAACGCCACAGCCTCCAACACCGAATCGCCAACGCCGAGCGATGGCCTGGCGCCGGTCTATTCGCAATATCCCTTCGAGGTGGCCTCCGCCGAGGGCGTCTGGCTGCTGGGTGCCCGCGGCGAGCGGCTGCTCGATCTGTACGGCGGGCACGCTGTGGCGGCCCTCGGCTATGGGCACCGTGGCTGGACCGAGGCCCTCGTCGCCCAGGCGCGCGCCTGCCAGTTTCAGACCAACGCCATCCCGATGCCGATCCGGGCGCAGGCGGCCCAGCGGCTGCTCGCCTTCTCCGGGCTCGATTTCGCCAGCGTGTTTCTGGTCAACAGCGGCGCCGAGGCGAACGAGAACGCGCTGCGCCTGGCGTTGCGCATGACCTCGCGGCCGCATGTGGCCGCGATCGAGGGCGCGTTCCACGGCCGCACGGCCGCCGCCGCCGCCGTGACCTGGGGCGCCGACGGCTGGTACGGCTTCCCACGCAAGCCGTTCGAAGTCAGCTTCATGCCGCGGGGTGACCTCGCCGCGATCACGCACCAGGTGACCGAGCGCACGGCCGCAGTGATCGTGGAGCCCGTGCAGGGCCTTGCAGGCGCGATCGGCCTCGGGGCGGAGTATCTCGCGGCGCTGCGCCGCCGCTGCGACCAGGTGGGCGCACTGCTGATTTTCGATGAGGTGCAGTGTGGCTTCGGCCGCGTCGGCGCACCTTTCGCGGCCAATCTCTACGGCGTGATGCCCGATATGATTACGACCGCGAAGGCGCTCGGCAACGGCTTCCCCTGCGCGGCGCTGCTGCTCTCGGCCCGGGTGTCGGCCAGCCTCAAGGTCGGACTGCTCGGCACGACCTATGGAGGCGGGCCCATGGCTTGCGCGGCCCTGCTCGCGGCCATCGAGGCCATCGGGTCCGAGAACCTGCTCGAGAACGTCCGGCGGGTCTCGGACTGCATCCGGCGCCGCTGCATCATCGGTCCGGTGACCGCGATCCAGGGCGAGGGATTTCTCCTCGGCCTGCGCACCACTGTACCGGCCGGGCAGGTCCAGGCGCAGCTGCTGCGACGCGGCATCCTCGCCGGCACGGCGACCGACCCGAACGTGCTGCGGCTGTTGCCGCCGTTCATTCTGCAGGAGCAGCATGTCGAGCTGCTGCGGGACGCACTGGCGGGCGTGAGCGCATGAAGCGCTTTCTCGATCTGGCGGATCTGCCGCGCGAGGAGGTGATCGCGCTGCTGGAGCTGGCGCGCCGGCTGGAGACGCGCCCGGAGCCGCAGGCGCTCGCCGGCAAGATCCTCGGGCTGGTGTTCTTCAATCCCTCTCTGCGGACCCTGGCCTCGTTCCAGGCGGGCATGGCCCGCCTCGGCGGCAGCTCCTTCGTCATCACGCCCGGCCAGGGGACCTGGCAGCTCGAGACCCGTCTGGGCGCCATCATGGACGGTGCGGCGGCCGAGCACGTGCGCGAGGGCATTCCGGTCCTCGCTTCCTACTGTGACGCACTCGGAATCCGCGCTTTCGCTGGCGGCAAGGACCTGGCGGACGACCTCGCCGAGACGAGGTTCAACGCCATGGCGGGACTCGTCGGGAAACCGTTGATCAATCTCGAATCCGCTGTCAATCATCCCTGTCAGGCGCTCGCTGACTGGAAGACGATGGATGACCTGGGCGTGCCGCGGGCCGGCCGTTTCGTGCTGTCCTGGGCATATCATCCGCGGCCGCTGCCGCTGGCGGTTCCCGCCGCGGCGCTGCACATGGCGGCGCTGCGCGGCATGGAGGTGGTGGTGCTCAGACCGGAAGGGTTCGCTCTGCCGCCGTCCATCATGGACAAGGCGCGTCGCGCTGCCGAGCTCTCGGGAGGGTCGGTGCGCGAGACCGACGATCGGCACGAGGCGTTGTCGGGCGCGCACATCCTTTACGCCAAGGAATGGGGCGCGACCTCGTGCTACGGCGATGCCCAGGCGGACGCGGCGCTGCGCGCCGGGCTCACCGGCTGGTGTGTGCGCAATGACTGGTTCGCGCGGGCCGCCGCGGATTGCCGCCTGATGCATTGCCTGCCCGTGCGCCGCAACGTCGCCGTCGCCGACGAGGTGCTCGACGGCGCGCGCAGCATCGTGCAGCGCGAGGCATACAATCGCCTGACGGCGCAGGTGGCGGTGTTGTACAGACTTTTACGGGGGATTTAGCTCAACATGATCATGCATCCCGGCGACCAGGCTCTCGCCATCCGCGCGCTCAAGAACGCCGCCCCCTACATCCGCATGTACCGCGGCAGGATCTTCGTGGTGAAGGCCGGTGGCGGAGTATTCGCCGACGAAGACTCGACCCGGGTGCTCATCGAGCAGC
>JAJYTX010000520.1 GCA_021792815.1 Pseudomonadota bacterium | reverse complement strand
GACCGGGGTATCGCAGACGGTCTGACATCGCCCAACGCGAGTCGCCAGTATCAGGTCTCCGGCCGGTCTCCGGGCTCACGAGTGGACCTGTCGTCCTGCGGAGCGCCCCTTCCCGTGCCCGACCGGCACAGTGGCTGTTCGCGCTCTGCGGCTCGCTTACCGTTGCGTGGGCAGCGCCGGCATTGCATTCAGCGGCTGAATGCGCACCGGCTTCCCGTTTCACCCTGGGATCGGATTTCCCGCGGGCACCCGAGACGGACCGCAGTGTACGCGCGCGGGTCGGGCCATGCAAATGATCGGGCCGCTCGCGTCGGCCGGGCTCGGCGTCCCATTGATCTCCCCCGGATGTTGCCCGGGGTTGCGTACGGCGTCCGTTGGCGCGGCTAGAGCAGCCAGATCGCCGCGCAGTAGACCGACACGAGCAGCACGCTCTCGGGACGCCAGGGACCGATCGAACGGCCGCGCGGCGTCAGAATGCGCAGCAAACCGAGCGCGATGGCGGTGATCGCCAGGAATGCGGCGAGGAGCGTTTCGGGCGCGGCCTGAGGCAACACCGGACCGGTAGGGGAGGCGAGATCCATCGGCAGAATGATGCACATGTTGAAGGCATTGCTGCCGAAAATGTTGGCGACGGCGAGATCCACGGCACCGAGGCGCACCGCGGCGACGGTGGCAACCCCTTCGGGAAGCGAGGTGGACACTCCAACGAGAAATGTTCCCACGAATGTTTCATCGAGGCCGCTGGTGCGCGCGAGCGCCTTGGCGCTCAATACCAGCAGCGCAGAGACGAGCGCGAGCGCCGCCGTGGCGAGCGCGAAGCCGGTGAGGCCGCTGCGCAGCACGGTGCGGCCCGTGGCGCCGAGCGACAGCTGCTCAGGAGGCGCCGCCTCGGGTTGCTCGGCACGCACGGCGCGCATGCCGATCAGGTAGCACAGCACGATGAGCAGCGTTGCGGTGCCGACGCGTCCGACCCGTCCCCAGCCGTGAGAGGCGATGGCCGCACCGGCCAGCGCGGTGAGGATGATCGCGAGAGCCCCGATCATGATGTGGTCGCGCCGGATATGGTCGAGCAGGCGCCGGCGCGCATACAGCAGGTCGAGCAGCGCCAGAAACAGCATGTTCGACAGCGACGATCCCATGATGTCACCGATGCCGAGGTTCGGCGCACGCAGCGCGCTCGCGTACACATCGGTCACCAGTTCCGGCAGCGACGTGCTGGCCGAGAGCAGCAGCACGCCGATCCACAGATGGCCGAGGCCGCTTGCGCTCGCGATCGCATCGGCATGGCGAGTGAGCCGCGAGCCGCTGAGAAAGACCATGACGGCGGCGGTCATGAATATCACCACGGGCAGCGCGAGGCCGTATCCGCTCAGCCAGGTCATCAGCGCCGTGTTCACCGGGGCGCCTGAACCGAAGGGCCCGTCCGGTCGGGCTCGGTGCGCCGCCGCAGCCACTTCTCGAGCTCGACGGCCATGAGAATCACCAGCGCCGCGCCCACGCACAGGCCGAGCTGTGCGGCGCTGAGCGCCACGGTTGCGAACAGCGGACGCAGCGCCGGCGCATAGACGACGAGCAGCTGCAGCGCGACTGCCGTCAGCACCGCGAGCAGCAGCGGCACATTGCCCAGGGGCTTGAGACGGAAGATCGAGACGTGTTCGGAGCGAATGGCGAGCACGTGTCCGATTTGTGTGAAGCACAGCGCGGTGAATGCCGTGGTGCGCCAGGCATCGGAACCCGCATGCCGCTCTGCGGCCTCGATCGTCAGGATCAGTGCGGCCATCACCATGCCGAACACGAAGGCGTGGGTGCCGAGACCGTGCGCAAACAAGCTCTCCGATGGGGGGCGCGGCGGCCGGCTCATCAGGTCCGGCTCGGCGGGCTCGGACGTCAGGGCGATGCCGGGCAGGCTGTCGGTCACGAGATTGATCCACAGGATCTGCAACGGCAGCAACGGTATCGGCAGCCCCAGAAACGGCGCGAGGAAGATCGCCCAGACCTCGCCGGAGTTCGTCGTCAGGATGTAGCGGACGAACTTGCGCAGATTGTCGTAGATGCGTCGGCCTTCGCGGACCGCCGCGACGATGGTCGCGAAATTGTCATCAAGCAGCACCATGTCGCTGGCCTCCCTGGCCACGTCGGTGCCGGCCAGGCCCATCGCGACGCCGATGTCCGCCCGTTGCAGCGCCGGCGCATCGTTGACGCCGTCGCCGGTCATCGCCACGATCTGGCCGTCGCGCTGCAGCGCCGCGACGATACGCACCTTCTGCTCGGGTGCCACCCGTGCATAGACGCGAACCTCGGGCACCCGCTCGGCGAGCGCGGGCTCGTCCAGGGCGGCGAGCTGTGTGCCGGTGAGCACCGCGCCGCCCTCGGGCAGCAGCCCGATCCGGCGCGCAATGGCGCGCGCGGTCGCCGGATGATCGCCGGTGATCATGACCGGCACGATGCCGGCGCCGAGACTGGTGGCGACGGCGTCGCGGGCCTGCGGCCGCGGCGGATCGAGCAGGCCGACCAGCCCGAGAAACTGCAGGTCGGATTCGACCTGTTCTGCGGCCGCCGGGGGCGGGGCGTCCCAGCGGCGCGTCGCGAACGCCAGCACCCGCAGCCCGTCGCCGGCCATTCGCTCGGCGGCCTCGAGCAGTGCGTCGCGCGCGATCGGTTCGGCCCGGCCGCGCCGCAG
>JAJYTX010000017.1 GCA_021792815.1 Pseudomonadota bacterium | reverse complement strand
CCAGCGGAGCCTCCCCAGGCAGGGATCGCAAGGCCAAGACGGTCCATATCGACCTCGGAAGGACTGCTCGACGAACATTCAAAGGGACTCAGCCCCCTCGATCATCGGGTTTTTCATCAGCCTGTTAGGCGCCGAGATTGCGAACCCTTCGCCGCCTCCACGGGGCCGTCCCGTTCCAGACAATCCAATAGAGGCTGACATTGCCTTCGAGTACTACTGGCGTGTGCGCCAGGGGACGAAACCCGCAGACGCGGTGGTGACTGTCGTGGCCGAGTTCAGCACACCGGACCACAAGATTTCTGCCGATCACGTGCGCAAGGTGCGCGCCGAGTACTCTGCCGTGGGCGCCTACGACACGCATCTGCTCGAGCAGCTGCGCGCCCAAGCGTTCCAACGGCGCCACACCACTCCCCGCCAGCCCACACCGCCCCAAAGGAAAGCCGCGAGTGCCGAAGATTTTCTGCGCGCGACCCTCGCAGACGGCCCGCTCCTCGCGCAAGAGGTTTTTCGGCGCGGGACCGCGGCAGGCTTCTCGAGGCGCACGCTCGAGAGAGCGAAGTCCGCGCTTGCAGTTGTGAGTCCACGCGGCGGGCGCCTGTCGACCTGGCGCCTTCCGAATCGGTAACTCCGCCAACTGCCGAATTTAAGTCGCGCCTCATCATTCCCGCACGGCCTTGTCAATGGCGACGAGGCGCTACCGGGAGTGATGCGATATGACGGCCCACGACGCCACCACAAAGCGTGGCTATGCGACCACTGAGGCGGCGACATACATTGGCCGCTCGGCTTCCTGGCTTCGGAAGAAGCGGCTCCGCGGTGCAGATGATCCGGGCGACCCGGGCCCGCGCTATCTCAAGACCGACGGTGGGTCGGCGATCTACCTGAAAGAGGACCTCGACGCGTGGCTCGATAGCCTCGCTGCGCAGGCGCCTGCAGCGCGGGTCGCTGCCTAACCTCCACCAACGAAAACGCCGGACGCGGGAGGCACTACTTTCCCGGCCGGCGTGGGGATCTCGCATGCCGATTCTCACACGCGGCGAGCGTGCGCCGCAATCCATCGACCCTCCAGCGAGCTGTCTCGGGTGCGGTGCCTCCGAAGCAGTCTGCCGCGCCTGTGGCGTGTGCAAGGACTGCCGACACACCGACACTCGACACGACACACGCACCGCGCCTCCGTGCGTTGTTTGCGACCGCGGGCAGCCTGATCTGGCGCGCTTGCCTTGGCACACCGCCGGCCGCTGGCCGCTCGGGCGCCGACCTCGAGGTGCGGGATGAGCACTCCTCCGCAGTTTCCCCGCATGCCCTGGTATCCGCGCGACTTCGCGAGCGCAACGCGTGGATGGCCATTGGCCGCCCGCGCCGTCTACCGCGAGCTGCTCGACGCTCAATGGGACGCCGGGGGTCTAGAGCCTGGGCTCTTGCCCGATGACGAGACGGTGCTGCGCGGAATCGCCGGGGCTACTCCCGCCGAATGGCGCATCGCGTGGCGCCTGGTCAAGCTGAAATTCCCGCGTGTCGACGGCGGCAGGCGCAATGAGCGGCTCGAGCACCATCGGCAGGAAGCGGTGCGCGAGTACCTCAACCGGCGCAAGGGAGCGGCAAGCACCAATGCGAAGCGCTGGGGAGACGGATCAGCGGACCCGGCTCCTGTCGCTCAGCGAGTCGGTGAGCGAGTCGCTCAGCGACCATTGAGCGTATCGCTCTTGAGCGACTCGCTCTTGAGCGACTCGCCACCACCACCACCGCCACCACCACCGGCACGGAGTAAGAGGCTTGCGAACGGGGGCACTGAGCTGATTCGGAGTAAGGCAGTAGGGAATACCGCAGGGAGGGTGAAGCCGTGAGCCCTCTCCCCTTCGCCAGCTTCCTCGATTCGCTGCCGGCTGCCTGTGACGCGCTGAGGCCGTACCAACGCGAGGGATTGGCGGCAATCTCCCAGGTCCTGCATGCCGGCGACCGTCGCATCCTGCGTCAGCTCGCAACCGGCGGCGGCAAGACGCACGAGATCGCGGCCATCACGTACTGCGCCCAGGCTGCGGGCTTGCGCGTGTTGATCCTCGCCACGCGCACGCGGCTCGTGCGTCAGATCCACGAGCGGCTCGAGGCCTTCGGGGTGGGCCACGGGATCATTGCTGCGGAGCTGCGCGGGATGTTCGATGCGTTCCAGTTCGTGCAGGTCGCGAGCGCCGACACGCTCTACCGCCGGTGCGTTGCCGACGGTGTGATGCCGCTGCCGGCTGCGGATGTTGTGATCTTCGACGAGGCGCACCTAGCGGCGGCTGAGTCGCGCCTCGCCATCTTCCAGCACTACCCCAACGCGCTGCGGCTCGGATTCACGGCGACGCCCGCCCGGAAGTCGGGCAAATCCCTCTCGATGGCGTTCGACCGGCTGATCCTCGGGCCCTCCATCCTCGAGCTGATTCGGGCCGGCAGTCTCGTGCGGCCCCGCATCTTCAACGTGCCTGTGGTTACGAAAGCCGAGCTGAAGGCACTCCCGAAAGATGCGGCCGGCGACTACGCCGAGGGTGCGGTCGGGACGCTCCTCTCGCAGCCGAAGCTGATCGGCGACGTGATTGAAAACTGGCTCGCGATCGCCGCCGGCAAGCGCTCGATCGTGTTCGCCTGCAACAAAGCGCACGGCGCCTCGCTCGTCGAGGGGTTCGGGCGAGCCGGTATCGCCGCGGAGATCCTCACCGACCAGGACGATGAGCCAACGCGCGAGGAAGCGATCGCCCGGCTCGAAAGCGGAAGGACCAGCGTGCTGGTGAATTGTTTTCTCATGGCCTACGGCGTCGACGTTCCCGCAGTCGAGTGCATCGTGCTCGCGCGCCCGACGCGCAGTCTGCCGATGTACCTCCAGATGGTCGGCCGCGGCATGAGACCCGCGCCGGGCAAGGATCACTTCGTGCTGATCGACCACGGCCGCGTCGTCGAGAATCTCGGGCTGCCAACCTCGGATTTCGGTTGGAACCTGGACGACACGCGCAACGTGAACCGCGAGGCGGAAAAGCGCGCCCGTACGCGGACCGTGGAGCAACCGCGCACTTGCCCCGAGTGTCATCACACCTGGCTCGTGAGCGAGGACGGCAGTGCCTGCAAGCTCTGCGGGTGGGCGCCGGCCCCGACCGCCAAAGCCGTGAAGGTCCAGGGCGCCATGCTTACCGAGCTAGACGTCGACGCGCAGGGACAGCAACCCACCGCACACTCGCCTGAGGCCGAGCAATTCTTCCGCGAGGCCCTAGGCGATACCGCACGGCGCGACCCGGCCAAGTGGCAGGCGACGCCGAACAAGTGCCGAGCTGCTGCGTGGCACGCCATGCGGGAGCGCTTCGGACTGCCCGAGCAGAGAATCCCAGGCCGGTACTGGGCGATGCAGCCCGAGACACCCAGCGCTGCGGTGGCCGGATGGCTGACCCATCGGCGGATCAAGTTCGCCCGCTCGCGTTCGAGGGTTGCGTGATGCTGCGCGCTGCGGACATTCACGCCCAGATCGGCGCATCGTGGCCGGCGATCCTCGCGCAGCTCGGCATCCCGGAGGCGTCGCTACGCCCGAAGAAGGCCGGACCGTGCCCAGCCTGCGGCGGCCGCGACCGCTTCACGTTCGACAACCGCAAGCTGCGCGGAGATTTCATCTGCCGCGGCTGTGGTGCCGGGGATGGTTTCGCGCTCCTGCAGCGAGTGCACGGTTGGAATTTCCCCGAGGCGCGTCGACAAGTCATGCGCGCCGCCGGCCTCGATGGACGAGACGAACCGACACCCCGCCAAACGGCACCTATTGCGCCACGAGCGGCGAGTGATTCCGAGCCTCCGCCTGCCAGCCCTCCTAACCGCGTTCGCACGCTCACGCGCTCAACGTGTGCCGTAGCCGATTGTCCGGATGCCGTCGACTACCTCGAGAGTCGCGGGCTTTGGCCGCTGCCCGCAGACTGCACCCTGCGCGCGCACGTGAGCGTCGACTATTTCGACCAGGGGCAGCGCGTCGGCAAGTTCCCGGCGCTCGTCGCCGAGGTGCGCGACCATGCCGGCGTATTGGTGACTGCGCATGTCACCTATCTGCAGGCCGGCCGCAAGCTCGAGGGTCATGAGCCCCGCAAGATCCTCTCGGGACTCGCTGGCCGGGAGGGTTGCGCGGTGCGCCTGTCACCTCTCGGCGCGTCGCTCGGCATCGCTGAAGGCGTTGAGACCGCACTCTCGGCTGCCATGCTCGATGGCATACCGGTCTGGGCCGCGCTGAATACATCGCTGCTCGCGAAGTTTGAGCCGCCCGAGCAGGTGCAGACACTTCGGATCTACGCCGACCGCGACGAGCCGGGCTTGCTCGCGGCGGCGCATCTCATGGAACGGCTACAGGGCCGCGTCCACGTCGAACTGCGAACGCCCACGGCTCGCAAAGACTTCAACGACGTACTCATGAGCCGCAAGCGCGGCGAGGTGCACAACCATGTCTGAAGCGATCCAGAACGTACCGGCCGCCGCCGACGCCCGCCTGCCGGTGAGCTACGAAACCGCCCAGAGGGCGCTCGCCGAATGCTCCCGCGTCGACGAGTGCAAGGACTGGTCCGATAAGGCGGCCGCCCTTGCCAGCTACGCCCGCCAGGCTAAGGACAACACCTTGCACAACCTCGCGCTGCGCATTCAGGCGCGGGCGCAGAGGCGAATGGGCGAGCTGCTCAAGCTGGTCCCGGACCAACGCGGAGGCGACCGTGGCGGACCAACGGGTGGTCGCCCGCCCATTGGTCAGACCCGCACCCAGGCGGCGCGCAATGCCGGCCTCTCGGATCACCAGCGCAAGACCGCGCTTCGGGTCGCAAGCGTCCCTGAGCCGGCATTCACTGCGGCCGTTGAAAGTCCGCAGCCCCCGACGGTGACGGCCCTCGCGGCGATGGGCACCTCGAGCAGACCGGCAGCACCCGAGCCGGATGTGCGCCCGGCAGACCCCGCAACCGAATCGCGTGCTCTCGGGATGCTGCGGGATCTGGCGGCCTTCTGCGCAACTCACGATGCCGCCGGTATAGCGATCGCATGCCACGACCCGGACGCGGCCCGCGGCCTCGTCGAGGAAATCGACCGGTGGCTCGATCGGTTCGTGACACGACTGCCACACGTCGAGGAGGGTCGGCGATGAATTTCTGCACCCACCCTACGCGCGCGCACGTGAGGATGCCGGCGCGCTGCGCGACCGGATGCCGTGTGCTCAACAAGGGGGTGAGCCGAGCACGTTGCGGGACTTTCCGGACACAGGCCACGCGCGCGTGCGCGAGGGGGTGACCTGATGGGAATGTCGATCACGGAGACGCTTCGCGTCCAAACCCTAGAGCGCCAGGTCGCGGAGCTGCCCGAGCTGAAAGCGCGGATCGAGGCCCTCGAGGCAAAGCTCGGCAGCGAAGCACCCGGGCCGACATCTGCGGCCGTCATTCCAGAGGGCCTGCGGATCCGCAATGCGACGCGGCGGGCCAATGCAGATCGCTTGCACGCCGCGATCGCGGCGATCCTGGCGAACTCAACACACCCAGACGCGCTGACCGCCAAGGAAGTTGTCCGAGCACTCGAAGCTGCCAATTTCGTGCCGCTGCGGGGGCGCCGCACGATCGCTGAACACCTCGCGCGGCTCCGTGGGCGTGGCAGCACATGTGATGCCACTGAACGCCACCGAAACGATTGAATCGTCACCCGGAGATTCCCACCATGTCGCACGTGGACACGCAAACAAACTCGACACCGCACCGGTTGGTGCATCCGATCAACGAAGCGGCCGAGCTGCTCGCGGTCGACCGGCGTACCGTTTACCGGCTCATCGCGAGCGGCGAGTTGAAGCCGGTGCGCATCGGTTCGCGTCAGCGCATCCCCGCTGAGCAGCTCGCGCGCCTGGTGCGACCGCAGGAGCACGCGGCATGACTGGTGAGGCGGAGCAGCAGCAACCCGCTGGCCTTCCCGAGCCCAACCTCACTGTGACGCTCACCTACCCGGAATGGTGCGTAATTCTCGGCTGCATCGGCGCGCAACCGCTGCGGGAGGTGCTCGGGGTGTTCAACCGACTCATGGCGCAACTGGGCCCGCAGGCAGACGCTCAGCAGCTACAGGCGGCGCTCGCCGTGGCACCCACCGCAAGTGAGGCTCGAAACTGATGGCGAATACGGCACCCGCCGGCTCGGGCGCGGCAGGATTCACGCAAGGACTTCTGGGCGCTCTGCAGCCGTGGTTGAACGGCGGCGCGCCATCGGCGCTCAATTCGGCCCTGAGCGGCTTCGGCGGCACTGACGGTCTGCTCTCCGTGATGCTGGCCGATGGGCCCGGCTCACCCGGCGCGGAGAATGCAGCGCGAACGCTGCAGACTGTGCAGGACGAAGCACTCAAGCGCGCCGCGGCGCGTCAGTCACTGGCCAGTGGTCAGATCAAGCTCGAGCAGCAGGGCATGATGCTGCCGTTCCTACGGGCCTACTACCAGGCGGCCATGGGCGGTGGAAATGGCACACCTCCGCCAGGCGCACTACCGAGTGTCGCGCCGGGCGCCGGCAATCCCTCGGGCGCGTCAGCGCCGCAACCCGGCACCGCGCCAGCGCCAGCCGCGAGTGCGCCGGCGCCGAGCGCCAACGCGGGTTCCGCAGGTCCGTCGCTGCCCTCGATGCCCGCGCCGCTGCTGCTCATGCACGCGGCCGCGCGCAGTGCACCGGGTGCTCCGACCGCTGCTCCAAGCGCTAACACCGGCGCCCCATCTGCGGCACCAGCGTCGGCCCCGCTGAACCTGCGGCGCTTCGTGGTTCCGACGCCGGGGCAGATCGGCTCGATCCCAATCGGCGGGATGGCACCGAATTTTTACCAGCTCGGCGCACTGCTCTCGGGCGGCAATCCACTCACGACGGCAACTCAAGTGCACGCCGAGCAGGTGAAGCTCGCGCAGCAGCAGTACGGACCGGTGCTCGCTCAGCTCGACACGCTCGACAAGGCACAGAACCCGACTCAGTACGTTCAGGCGAGCCCCGCGCTGATGGCCGAGTGGCACCAACTCGCACCGACGCTCGGGTACGACCCCGTCAAGGGATTCACCGACCCGAATGTGCGCACGGCCTTCAGCTTCCTGCGCAACCGCATCGCCGGCGCGCTCGGCGAGTCCACCGTCGCCCCTCCAGTGGAAGTAGGGACGACGCCAGGACCGCTGGGATCGATCTTCCAGCGCAATCCGATCACGGGGCAGCTCACCCAGGTCAAACCCGAGGAGGCGCTCAAGGCTAGCGTCGGCCCCAAGGGCACCGTGCGCTATGTGGCCGCATCGCAGGCAGCGGGGCAGACCCCGTACGAGAGCGAGCTGTACGCCCCGCCGCAGTCGATCGACCAGACGGCCAGCATGATCGCCAAGTACCAGATGGCGCCGCTCAACGGCTACGCACTGCGCACGCCGATCGGCGCGGAGATCATGGCCAAGGTGAAGGCGATCAACCCGAACTACGACGCCACGACGTACCAGACCAAACAGACCGCGCGTGTCGCCTTTGCGACAGGCAAACAAGGCAACATGGTGCGCAGCCTCTCGGTTGCCACCAATCACCTCGACCAGCTCGCCGAGGCGGCACACGCGCTCGCGCAGCACGACGTCCCGGCCATCAATGCCATCGTGAACACGTACGCCCGACACACCGGCAACGCGAGCATCACGACGTTCAATGCGATGAAGGAGATCGTCGGCGACGAGGTAGCCAAGGCAGTCATCGGCAGCGGTGGCGCAGAGAGCGACCGCGACGCGATCAAAGACGCCTTCAATGCGGCGAACTCGCCCAAGCAGATCGCCGGAGTGATCAGCCATTACGAAGGGCTGATGGGCGGCCAGCTGAACGGGCTGCGACGCCAGTACAAGCGGGCGACCGGGCTGGACGACTTCAACGATCTGGTCTCAAGGCTCGCGCAGCAGAAGCTCACTGCGGCTGGGAATGCTGGCGCTGGTCCCGCGCCGAAGCCGCTCAACATCGGACAGTCGACACAACTCGGGCAGTTCAAAGTCACCCGCATCCGCTGAGGTAACGCGATGGCAGGACTCGCAACCTACGAAGTGAGCGGCCCAGGTGGCGCGGTTTATCGCGTCCAAGGCCCTGCAGGTGCCAACCCCAGCGAGATCCTCTCGGCAATGGGCGTGCACCCCTCGGCTGCTACGTCCACGGCCGGTGGCGGCTTCCTCAACGACCTCGCGCTCACCGGTCGCGACCTGGGCGAAGGCGTGCTCGATACGCTAGCCGCGCCGCACGACCTCGGAGTCGCTCTGCAGAACGAGGTCACCGGGCTCAGCAATCGTTACCTCGGTACGCACCTCGCGCCGCAGCCCACTTTCAGCGGACAGCTGTCCCGAGCGTTGACCTTCCTCGGCGCGCCAGTCCCGAGGACGCCTGAGCAGCAGCTCGCAGCGAGCGCGATCAAGGGCGCAACGGGGGCGCTCACCGGGGGCGCTGCGCTCGGAATCGGCGGAATCGCAAACACAGTGCGCGCGATGCTCTCGGGCGCCACCGGCGGCGCCAGCGCCGACCTGGCGCGCGAAGGCGGCGCAGGACCGGCTGGCCAGTTCGTTGCCGGGTTCGCCGGCGGACTCGCTCCGAGCGCAATCGAGGGCGTTCTGCCGGCGCTGAATCCACGCCTTAGCGTCAACCCGCTCACGCGTGCGTTCACCCGCGCAGGCCAGGCGCAGCTCGCGGCGAACACCCTCGTGCGCGAGGCAACCGACCCGGCGCAAGCGGCTGCGAACCTCGCGAGCGCTGAACCGTTGGTGCCAGGCTCGGTGCGCACCAGCGGTGAGGCATCCGGTGACACTGGGCTGCTCGCACTCGAGAAAGGCATCCGAGCACGCAACCCCGGCGCCTTCGGTGAGCGCATCAGCCAGCAGAACGCGGCGCGTCAGGCGGAACTCGCCGCGCTCGGGGGAACGCCGGCCGACATTGCCGCGGCCGAAGCGCTCCGCGAGAACGAGACTGCACCGATGCGCGAGGCGGCGTTCGCCGCAGCACGCGGTCGACCGATGACGCTCTATCGCGGTCAGATGATTGGCGGCACGCCCGGTTACACGCAGGGAGGGGCGATCTGGACCACTCCGGACCGGGCCATTGCCCAGAATTATGCGGACACGACGCTCGCCGGACCTGGTGAGGTGCAGACATTGCACGTGACGCTGCGCAAGCCTTTCGAGTTCACGCCCGAGCGCGCCGGCGCTCTCGCTCGGTACATCGAGGGGCCGAACGCGGCAACCGCGGATCTGCAGTCAACCGCGCAGTGGCTCGAAAACGAGGGCCTGTCCCATCTGGACGCGGATGCGCGGCAGCGGCTCCTCGATGACGGGTACGACTCGGTCATCGTGCACAAGGAGGGCGGCGTGCGCGATGGCTCACCACCCTCCGTGGTGCTTCTCAAGTCACCCGAGGAGCTGCGCACATCAACCCTGGGCGCCCAGCAGCAGAACGCCGAAACAGCGAGCGGCGCCGCAGCGCTTCCCAAGCGCAATTACGCGACGAGCGATGCCTCGCAGGACTCAATCCTTCAGTGGCTCGCCAAGCATCCACGCGGGATCGACAGCACCGAGGCGCAGGCGCAGGGCCTCGATCCTTCGCAGTTCGGCACGTCGGACGCGATGGTCGGAATCAAGCGCGCGTTCCGCAAGGGCGGCATGAGTTTCGACCAGGCGGCCGAGGCGCTTCACCAGGCCGGCTACCCGGTCGCGGACGCGCAGGGCGCTTACGATCCCAACGTGCTGCTGGACGCGATCGACAGCGAGCTGCGCGGCAACCCCGTCTACAGTCTTGGCAACACGCGTCGGTTCGCCGAGCTCGAGCAGCAGATGGGCGATCAGAACCCGGCAGTGCAGTCCACGGGCGCGCAGCCGGCTCAGACATTGCCCGGCCGCGCACCGATCAAGCAGGTGCACGATGTGATCGACCAGCTGCTCGCCTCGCCGGCGGGCGCACGCGAGAGCATCGGCAAGACCCTCCGGTGGGCAAAGGGCCTGATCGGCGAGAACGACGACCCTGAGACGCTCTACGAAGTGCGCAAGGATCTCGCACTCGCCCAGCGTGACCAGCTGCAGCCGGGCGGCCGCGATGCACCGAACGCGACCATGCTCGCGCAGGCCCGCGGGCAGCTCGGCAAGGTGATCGGCTCGCTCGATGATGCGATCGAATCCGCAGCACCCGGGTACAAGGACTACCTCAGCCGCTACAGCGAGCTCTCCGAGCCCATCGATCAGATGAGCGCCATCCAGGGCCTGCAGAGGCGCGCCTCGAGCGGTCTCGATACGGCTACCGGTGAGCAGTTCCTGAGTGGTCCGCAGTTCGCCCGCAACCTGCGCTCGACCCTCGAGCGCTCAGACGGTCCCTTCAGCCCGCGCCTGACGCCCGAGCAGACTCAGCGGCTCGAGGCGGTGCGCGAGGATCTGCAGCGCGCCGGCGCCGTCGGCAACCCGACCGTGAGGACACCGGGCAGCGACACGTTCCAGAATTTCATGACGGGCCAGCGCACTGCGAGTGGCCTGGTGCCGCACATCCCATTCCTTGGGAAGTTCCTGGCCCCCGTGAGCAGGTACGTCGACGCCCGAGTGAATTCGCAGCTCTCGGACGCCATGCTCGACCCGGAGCGCGCCGCACAGCTGCTGCGCCAGGGCAAGCTCCCGATACCTGTCCGACTCTCCATAGCGCGCATGGCTGGCCGCACTGCCCTCCCGGCAACCGCAGGCCAATTGGCAGCGCTGCCGCGTCCTACGGCCTCCACAGGGCTCCTGCCGCACCCGAGCGCGATCACGGCATGGCTCGAGCGTGGACTGTCACCGCTGACGGGTCAGTCGCCTGCGGTCGCACCCTCGAGCGCGATGCAGGCACTCCTCGGGACGGTGGATCCCGCCCGGTGGGCGCAGGAGGTCAATTCAGGGCGGCCGCCCGTGCTGTCTCAACGGATTCCCGAGCACGCCCACGCTCATCTCACCAGCCACGTGCACCGACTGCTGGCCAGTGCGCGCCGCGGCGCAGTGCGCGGGCCCGGCGGAGCGCTGCACGTGAGGCACGCGCCAGGGCGCCACGTGACCATCCTGCCGCCGAGTTCGGCCGGAGGCGTGCCGCAGGTGCTCTCCGGCATCGTCTCGATGCCTCGCTGATCCTGGGCGCCCTCAGTGCCACGCAAGCCACGGCCATTCGTCATGGCGGGCCCTCCGCGGCCCACTGCCAGGCGTGCCACTTCGGTGGACCGGCCGGATTCGCGCGTTGCCTCGGTCGACATATCGCGGCTGACGCCGGAGCAGTTGCACACCCTCGAGCGACCGGGCGCGATCGACCCCCGTTTGCGCAGCACTGACCGAACCTTCCAGCGGTGGGCATCGACCCCGGGCAGCGGCGCGCTCCTGCCGCAGCTCGCCCGCGTTTGCATGACGGGCTCACCGGCTGCCGTCCGCGCGCCGGCGCTCAGCGACCGTGAAGCCGACCTGGTGGACGAGGCGGTGCGCACTGCCGACCCTCCCGAACAGCGCTTCGTGGTCGCCTGGTACCGCTCAGGCGCGACTGTGACGGAGATCGCACAGCTCCTCCGGATGCGGCGCCGGCAATCGGTCTATGACGAACGCCGGATGGTGCTGAGTTACTTCCGCGGGCGCCTGCAGGGACTCGGGCTCAGGCTGCCGGTCTGGACGGCCGAGCAGTGATCGTCGAGATGCGCGCCGAGCCCTAGAAGGTATGACTGAGCGGGCACAAGGCGGCGGCCGAAATGCGGATTGCCTCGCGGTTGCCCAGCACGTCGTAGAGACACACCTTCGTCATGCCATCCTGGTACTCACCGATCTTCATGCCCACTACGCCAGACGGGAGCGAAGGCGTTGAGAAATTGAGTGGACAGAGCTGTGTGGCGTTGAACGAGTACACGCGACCGTCGCTGTAGCGACACAGGTGAAAGAGCCCGTGCACGCCCAGATCCTGCGTCATGTACACCTCTGGCCCTGAGCTGGGAGCGACCGAGGTGTCGGGTGGGGACTGGCCCTCCAGCG
The DNA here is from genome assembly GCA_021792815.1 of Pseudomonadota bacterium. The sequence goes on along the minus strand of JAJYTX010000017.1, from coordinate 4,591 downwards.
CGCGCCCCATGGCCGCCACGCCTTGGGAGCCCGGCGAGTCCTGCGCCATCGCGGCCAATTCCCGTTGAAACTGCCGCTGCTGTTCCTGTTGTGCAGCTACCTGCTCGGAATGAATGGCTGCATTCATCTGCGCCGCATAGGTAGAGATCGCGAGTTCCCCGTCCGGCTCAGCCAGCGTGCCAGCGTCCACGCGCGCTGCAATTGCGCCGATGAAATCCAGAAACTGGGCAGCTTCGGGGCTTGACTGCCACGCGTACCCGTAATTCTCGTTGAGGCCCGCGCGCGTGCAGCTTTCCACGGTAGCGAGCGGCTGCGCGCTGGCGCACTCGCTCTCGATTTGCCAGATGCTCGGTTTGGGAGGTGACGGAGCAAGCGCCGCGCACCCCGTAAGCAGCGCAGCTGAGATGATGAACGGCAGAGAGCGCATGGCAAACCCTCCCGAGTTCGGCCTTCTTTGTGCCGTGCGGCCAGAGTATCCCCGGGAGTCGAGGCAAGCAAATTTCGGGTGCGGCGGCTGCGCTCGGCCGCGAGGGGAAGGACTTCGGCCGGAGGGGTTTACTCCGCCATCGGCCGATCCATGCACGTCCCGGATTGGCAGATGTAGCTGCCGTCTTGCACGAAGTGCAGCGCGCCGGGCTCGATGCGCGCGCGGCAGAAGAAGCAACGGCGCGCCTTCTTCGCATGGGTGAGCCGGAACATAGGGTAGAGCGCCAGGATGCGCACCAAGTCGGCCGTAATGGGTTCCGTGGCGTATACCCGTACCCGGCGCTGAGCCTCCCGATCTACTTTCGCGTTGATCTGGTCCCAGAATTTCCTCAATTCAGGGTTCTCGGATGGACCGCGCGGCGGGAAATAGATCACGTCGCCCATGGTCAACCTCCCTTGGAGTGCACACCCGACTTGGCGGCGCACGTGTGTTTGACCAGCAGATCCTCGAGCGCCTCGCGCAGCAGTGCCGCTTTCGGGATGCGGGTCGACTCACTGAGCGTGGTCAGCTGCGCCGCGAGCTCGCGCGGGTAGTAGCCCATCACCTGCACCTGGTGACCCTTGGGATTGCCCTTCGGCTTCGTCTTTTTCTTGCTCGCCATTCAGAACACCCCTTGCAATCATCTGCTAGTAGAGTATCATTTGGGGTGTGTAGAGAGCAAGCGGCCCCCGACAGTGCTGGTAACACCGCCGAGGGCCTGACCACCACCGAACACGTGAGGTTCGACAATGGCTGCCGCAACTATACCCGCTCTCGGCCGGGACACTGCCGGGGTTTCCCTTTTCGACTTTGCCGCCAATCTGGTGCGCACGCACGCCGTGCTTACGCTGCGCGATCGCCCTCTTGATCCGCCCGAATACCCGGAAGCGCTCGAGGCGCCGGCGTTCGAGGATTTACCGCGCTCTCGCCAGCTGCGCATCGCCGAGCGCCTCTCACGTCAGGCGACCTACCGGGCCGCGCTCGTCGAGGCCCTCCCCGAGTCCGATGGCTACGATGGCCTTCTCAAGCTCGCGGTCGACGCCGACGTGTCTGATGCAGAGATCGGCCGGACGGTGCGCGAGCTGCTCCTCACGTATCTCGCCGAGGTCGCCGCGGTGCGGAGCGAGAACCTGGCGGAGATCTCACAGTGAGCCGCTGCCGCGTTGCACGGCAGCTCGCCGCTGCATCTCGGCCGGGAGCGCCGGTCGTGATTCTCGTCGACCCCCGCGTGCGAGTGCTGCAGCTTGCGAGCGCGCTCGCATCGTCGGGCCTCACGCTGCGACACGATCCGGGGCGCAATGCCCTGGTCGTCTCCAGCGCTTCTGCCGCATCCATCCGACAGACCTGAGCCGCTCTCGGCTCGCATCAGCCTTGGTGCCCGCGGCGCCTCACAGCCGCTCCGGTGCCGGGCGCTTCTAACGCACCACAAATCGGAGTTCCCATGAGCAAGACCAAATCCACGCGATCGCGAACCACACACCGCGCCCCGAGCCAGCAGATCACCGTCGAGACCGCCCGCGCGCTGCTTGCGCGAATTGCTCGTCTGCGCGAGCAGGCCGAGCAGCTGCAGAGCGACCTCGAGACGCTGCGCGATGAGCTTCCCGAGGACGATACCGGCCCCATCGACAATCGGAATTACCTCGCGGAGGTGCGCCAGAAAGTGCAGACCTGCCTGACGGACCTGGAGGGGCCGGTCTCGCTGCTGCAGCCGGACGAGGACGACGCAGAGTGCGTCCTGCGGAACCTCGAGCAGCTCGTGGGCGCCGAGCGGCTCACCGCAACGAACGAACGAGGCCTGACCATGGACACTCCCGTCAATTCCGCGCCCACCGAGGCGATCTATATCAATCCCCCGCTGACCCTCGGGTCGGCGCTGACCGATCTGTACCAACGTGCCCGGGTGAGTCTGCCCGCGGCTGACCTGAAGCAGCTGGCCGGCTTGTCCGAAGTGGCCGCCCGCTTGGCGCATCAAATGGCCGTCACCTGCGAGAAGGTTGCCGTCCTGGTGGCCGATGAGCGTGATGAGCAGGCAGGGACTGGTGCCCTCCAATCCGCGCATGATGTGCCCGAGCTGCTGTTCCTGCTCGGGAGCATGGCCGACATGATCGAGCACGCGGTCAGCGTCGCCGACGATGCGGCGTACACGGCGCAGGCGAAGGAGGGTCAGGCATGAGCGCCGGGGTTGTGCAGCAGCATCCGGCGACCAGGTGGCCCGGCGTGCACGCCCTCGACCCCGCCGGCGAGCGCATCGCCCGGCAGATGCTCGAGGAACTCGAGGGCACGGAGATGGACGAGCACGACATCAACCCGGCCGAGTACTGCCAGCTCGAGAACTGGGTGCGCCAGGGTCGCCCGTTCCGCAACATCGTGGCCGAGTACGCCGCGAAGGCGCAGGCGGTCGGTCCCGAGGCGCTGGCGGCGTTCTACGCGGTGCTGTCGGACGTGGTCTCGAGGGCGTGCCAAGGGTAGCCGCTCGCCTCAGCAGTCACACGAAGCCCCGGCCTCGCGCCGGGGTTTTCGTTTCGGGGCTCAGCGATTGGCGCGCAGGATGAGCGCGGCCACGCAGCCACCGATCGCGCGGCCCGCGAGCACCCAGGCATAGCGCACTCGGATGCGCCGCCCACGCAGCGCTGAGAAGGCCAGAGCGCGCAGGAAGTAGCGCAGTGGGCTCACCGTAGGTGACCCTCCCCGACCAGCACAGCGGCGATCAGGCCGAGCAGCACGCCCCACCAGGCGACCCACACGAGGGCAACACCGACGGCCGGCCAGCGGTCCTTGATTCGCAGGATGCCGGCGGCGATCCCAACGATGCCCGCGAGCGCAACGGCCACAACGAAGCTCGCCCGCGAGCTCGCCCACCAGAGCGCGCCGATCCCGAGTGTGAGCAGCGACCAGAACGCCCACCGGAAGCGCCTACGGCGCCCAGGCACCGCGTCGAGCCACTCGCCGAATGGCGAGCAGATCGCGCCCAGGATCGCCACTGCGGCGATTACAGCGGCTGCCACGATGCAGAACGCCACGATGTCGACGGCGAGCTCCACCATCGTCATGCTCCCTGGGCCTTGAAGGCGTTCCACGCATCGGCGGGCCTTCCCGAATGCGCTGCCTCGAGCCACTCACGGCGCCGGGTGGGTGTGAGTGAGTTCCACCAGGCCATGCCGGCGCGCGCATCGGCCGTGTCCATGCCCGTATCGTTGCCGGGTGCGCCGCAGGCCTCGCATGGCTCGTCGGCCTCGAAGCCCGTACCGCCGCACGTCCCGCAAAGCCAATCGGTCAACGGCGTGCGCAGCTGCACGACGCGGCGCTGCTCGAGCACCTCGAGCGCATGAGCGAGCCGCTGACGCGCGAGAGTGGCGGCGATGGGCCAATGCAGCGGTCCGGTGTCGAGTGCGCCGGTGCCGCGCCAGTCAGCCGACGCACGAGCGAGGATCTCAAGCGCCTGGTGGATCGCCCGCGCGGCCTGGTGTTCGCTGGGCCGGTGGGTCTCAGCCATGCGCTGCACCCTCTGGCACCGTGGGCTCAGTTGAGCGCCGAATGCCCCTTGAACCGTTGCACACCCTGAACCGCGCTGATCTGCCCGGAATACCGTAGGGGCGACCAGGAAGGCGCAGGCTCCGCTGCCCCCGCCTTCGCGCGCGCGCGTATGCGAGGCATGTGGCGCTCACCTGGGCGCCTTCCACAGGTAAACCGTCATGCTGCTGCGCAGCCATGCGCCCGAGGTGCGCAGGGATGGCCGGCGCCACGTCCACTCACGCAGCGCGCGGTAGCGGCACAGGGAGATCCGGAAGCGATGCTTTGGGCGCCCGTCGCGCTCGATGGTGACCACTGCCCCGCCGGATCGGCGGTATGCCTTCAGTGTTGCGAAGGGAAGGACGGGCGCTTGCGCGCTGGAGAGGGTCTCAAACCGCGAAATCGGTCCGCGTGGACTTGCTGTGGACTTGGAACCGGCCGATCGCGCCTGAATTGGCGCAGGGCACCGGTGTAACTCACTGAAAATACTGGTGGAAAGGGAGGGACTCGAACCCTCGACCCCGGCATTATGAGTGCCGTGCTCTAACCGGCTGAGCTACCTTTCCACGGGTCCTGTGCCGACGGCCTCCGTGCCGCGGCAGCCGTCCTAGAAGG
>JAJYTX010000519.1 GCA_021792815.1 Pseudomonadota bacterium | reverse complement strand
AAGCGCGGCTGCCGCGTGTATCTGCCGCGGATTCATGGTCATCGCCTGGCGCGCGCCATGCATTTCGCGGCGAGCGGCGAACGGCAGCGCTTCAACCGCTTCGGCATACCCGAGCCGCACGGCGCCCCATGGATGAGCGCCCGCGCTCTGGACATCGTGTTCGTGCCGCTCGTGGCCTTCGATCGTCGCGGCATTCGTCTGGGCATGGGAGGCGGCTACTACGACCGCGCGCTCGCCTTCCGGCGCACCCGCACCATCTGGCATGCGCCGTTGCTCGTTGGGCTCGGCTACGCGCTGCAGGAAGTGGAACGGATCGCGCCCGCCGCACACGATGTGCCACTCGATCTGGTGATCACTGAGAGAGGTGTCATCCACTGCTCGCGTGCGTCAGCGGCCGCCGGCGGGCGCGCCGGAGGCACGTAGCATATTCAATCAAGACTTGCTTGTATTTTTGTTGCGCATGTATATACTCGGCCCTCGGACTAACCCGACAACTGGAGAGCCAACATGGCGAAGGCAAAGAAGAAGGCCGCGAAGAAGAAAGCTGCGAAGAAGAAGTGAGGCCTGTCACCCGGCGGCCGCTCAGGCGGCCGCCGGGTGAAACAAGTTTCGATGCCCTGGTGCCCGCAGATGCGGGCACTTTCGTTTCGGGCCCGCCATTGCCTCGGAGCTGATCCATGACCCACGCCTCTTCCCCGCCAAGTGACGCGATCGCCCGGAAGCGCCGTGCCGCCGAAGCCGCGCTACGCCACGTCGAGCCGGGCAGCGTGCTCGGTGTGGGCACCGGATCCACCGTGGCCTTTCTGATCGAGGCGCTCGCGGCGCGACCGGAACTGATTCGTGCGGCCGTATCGAGCTCCAACGCCAGCACCGAAGCGCTGCGCGCGGCCGGAATCTCCGTGCTCGACCTGAACGAAATCGACGAACTGGCGCTGTACATCGACGGCGCGGACGAGGCCACCCGCTCCCATTGCCTGATCAAGGGCGGCGGGGGCGCGCTCACGCGCGAAAAGATCATCGCCGCCGCGGCGAAGCGCTTCATCTGCATCATCGACGACAGCAAGCTCGTCGAGCGGCTCGGCGCATTCCCGCTGCCCATCGAGGTCATCCCCATGGCCCGCAGCCTGGTGGCACGCAGCCTCGAGGCGCAGGCGGGCCGCGCGGTCTGGCGGAAGGGATTCATCACCGACAACGGCAACCACATCCTCGATGTGCACGGTCTGTCGATCCAGGATCCGCCCGCGCTCGAACGGCAGCTCGGGCAGATCACCGGCGTCGTGACGGTGGGACTGTTTGCGGCGCGCCCGGCGGATCTGTTGCTGGTCGGGACGGCGACCGGCATCGAAAGTCTTTGAGGCGGACCGTCCCGCCCGCCAGATCCGGCGGCGAGAGCGCGCCGCGGCGCGCCTCAGGCAGGCCGCGGGCGATGCTCAGGACAGTGCGCGCACGCGCGGGCTGAGCGGCAGCGCCGCGGATTCTGCGGCCAAGTCTCGCAGCGTCAGATCGCCGCAGCGGGCACGGCGCCCTTCGTCGATCGCCGCCAGCAGACGGTCGACCTCCGGTATCGGTATCACGCGGAGGGTGAACTGGCCACTGGGGCGGCTGCGCGCGATGTCGAGGATGTCGGCCAGTGTGATCTGGCCGAGATCGCGCGCCGGCAGCAGCTCGTCATCCTCGCTCACCACCAGCAACCCCGAGCTCTCGAGCGTCGAGATGATCTCGGACACCGCGATCCCGGGCAGCCCGAGCTCGGTCGCCAGCCCGTTGACGCTCCAGCGCTGCTGTCCGGTCAGATAGGCCCGCCCGACCAGGTACATCACCCGCAGCGCCAGTTGCTCGATCTCCCGGCACGAGAGCCGCAGCTGCTGCATGCCGAGGGGCAGATAGGCCGGGTTCTGGACATAAAAAGACAGCAGCGTGCCGGCGAGCAGGATCAGCCACCCGAGGTATGTCCACAGCAGGGCGGCCACGATCAGTGCGAAGCCTGCGTAGACGATCGCAAGCCGCGTCGAGTGCTCGACGAAGGCCGTGAACATCCGCCCGACGGCCGCCCACAGGATGCCGGCGACCAGTGCGCCGATGAGCGCCGGCCGCCAGCGGACCCGCGTATTCGGCACGAGCAGATAAAGCGCCGCGAAGAAGACGATGACCATGGCATAAGGCGCGAACTTGATGCCGGCCGTGGTCAGCATATCGAGCAGCGGCAGGTGGCGCATGTCGCGGAACGGCGCGCTCTCGATCGCCCGGCGGGACAGGCCGATGAACACGACGAAGATCACCGGCCCCACCACCACCAGGGTCAGGTATTCGATGATCCGGCGCGCGAGGCTGCGCGGCTGCTGCACGCGCCAGAGGAAATTGAAGCTGTCCTCCACCTTCTTGATCATGCTCACCAGAGTCCAGGCGAGCAGGGCGAAGCCCACCGTGCCGAGCACCCCGCCGCTGATGCGATTGACGTCCTGCATCACATGGGACGTCAGCTGGGTGGCGTTCGCCGGCCCGAGCGCGCTGAAGAACTGGTAGATCACCAGCTCGACATCACCGCTGGCGCCGAAGAGCTTGAGGATGGCGAAGCTGAATGCGGCCAGCGGGATCAGCGTCAACAGGGTCGTGTAGACGAGACCCATGGCCCGGAAATTGATCTCGCCGCGCATCAGGTCGCGGACCACCGCGTAGAGGTAGCTCAGGCC
>JAJYTX010000518.1 GCA_021792815.1 Pseudomonadota bacterium | reverse complement strand
GACCGGTCCCGAAGCGGTCCGGTCAACAGCTCCGGAACCAACAGCACGATCAACGCCACCAGGATGACGGCGCCCGTCAGTCGCTCTTTCACCAGGGAGTCTCTGCTTGATCTCCGCGCACTCGTGATGGGCGCGTCGCACCGCGGCGAGCGGACGGACACGAAGCCCGCCCCCAACTCCCGCGCAGCGAAGGATAGCGCAGCGGCGTGCGCCGGTGGGGGATCCCTCAGAGGCCCTGCGGGTAGACCCCGAGCCACTTCAAGGCCGGCGCCACGGTCTGCACCGAGCCGCAGACGAGCACCCGGTCACCCGGACGGGCATGCAGGCGCGCCGCCTCACAGGCCTGCACCACCGAACCGGAGAGCTCCGGGTCGCGCACCACCGCGGCCAGCCGCCGCGCCAGCTGCGCGGCGTCGATGCCCCGCGGCGGGGGCAACCCGCACAGGAACCAGCGGTCGATCACCGGGGCCAGTGCCGCGCCAATCGCCGCCGCATCCTTGTCGCCGAGAATCCCGATCACCGCCAACGTGCGCCCCGTGTGAGGCCGTTGCCGCAGCTGCGCCGCGAACGTCTCGGCGGCCGGTGGATTGTGCGCGATGTCGAGAATCCACTCGACCGGCCCGGGCACCACCTGGAAGCGGCCGAGCAGCCGCACCTGGCCGAGCGCGGCCGTGACGCCCTCCTGGTCGAGCACCACCGGCAGTCCCCGGGAGCGAGCCGCCGAGGCGCCCCCGGGGAGCATCTCGAGCGCCGCGAGCGCGGTGGCCGCGTTGCGATACTGGATCGGGCCCTGCAGGCTCGAGGGCGGCAGGTCCTCGAGCCGCAGCCGCAGTCCCCGGTAGCGCCAGCGCCCCTCGGGTGCGACCTGCCATGAAAAGTCCCGCTCCGCGACCACCGGTACGGCCCCCAGGCGCTCGATCGCCGAGAACACGCTGGCCGGCATCTGCCCGGTGCCGAGCACCGCCGGCCGGCCCGGGCGAAACACGCCGGCTTTCTCCGCGCCGATCTGCTCGAGGGTATCGCCGAGCCAGTCGCGATGATCGAAGCCCACCGAGCACAGCACCGCCACGTCGGCAGCCACCAGGTTGGTGGCATCGAGCCGTCCGCCGAGCCCCACTTCGAGGATCGCGAACTGCACGGCGCGCTCGGCGAACAGCCACAGCGCCGCCAGCGTGTTGTATTCGAAAAAGGTGAGCGAAATGGCGCCGCGCGCCGCCTCGATCCGCTCGAATGCCGCCACCAGCGCGGTATCCTCGACTTCCCCGCCGTCGATGCGGATGCGCTCGTTGTAGCGCAGAAAATGCGGCGAGGTGAACAGGCCCGTGGAGCGCCCCGCCGCGCGCAGCAGCGCCTCCAGGTGCGCCGCCGTCGATCCCTTGCCGTTGGTGCCCGCCACGGTGATCACCGTGGCGGCCGGCCGCTCGATCGAGAGCCGGCGCGCCACGGCCGAGACGCGCTCCAGGCCGAGTTCGATCGCAACCGGATGCGCCGCCTCCTGGCGCGAGAGCCATTGTTCGAGCGTGGCGCTCACGGCAGGCGATCCCCGGCCGGCCGGTCAGGCCGCCGCCTGCGGCAGTCTCATCAGCAGACGCAGCAGCGCCGCGATGCGCGTGCGCATCTGCCGCCGGTCGACGATCATGTCGAGCGCGCCGTGCTCGAGCAGGAACTCGCTGCGCTGGAAGCCCTCCGGAAGCGTCTCGCGCACGGTCTGCTGGATCACCCGGGGACCGGCGAAACCGATGAGCGCGCGCGGCTCGGCGAGGTTCAGATCCCCGAGCATGGCGAGGCTGGCCGAAACGCCCCCGGTGGTCGGATCGGTCATCACCGAAATGAACGGCAGCCGGGCGGCGCGCATCTGCGCCAGCGCCGCGGCGGTCTTGGCCATCTGCAGCAGCGAGTACAGCGCCTCTTGCATGCGCGCCCCGCCGCTCGCCGCGAAGCACACGAGCGGCTTGCGCTGCGCGATGCAGTGGTCCACGGCACGTTTGAAGCGCTCACCGACCACCGAGCCCATCGAACCGCCGAGGAACTGGAACTCGAACGCGCACACGACGAGCGGCAACCCCTCGAGCATGCCCGAGACCACGATGAGCGCATCGGCCTCGCCGGTGGACTTCTGCGCCTGGGCGAGGCGGTCCTTGTAGCGTTTGCTGTCGCGGAACTTCAGCGGATCCTCAGGCCTGATCTGCGCCCCGATTTCCTCGGCCGTATCGGGATCGAGAAAGCACTCGAGACGATCCCGTGCGCCGATGCGCATGTGGTGCGAGCACTTGGGACACACGTACAGGTTGCGCTCGAGCTCGGCCCGGTACAGCACCGAATCGCAGACCGGACATTTGATCCACAGCCCTTCCGGCACGGAGCGCGTACGCCGCTCGGTCTTGATGCGCGAGGGCATGATCTTTTCAAACCAGGACATGGCGAGCCTCCGACCGTCAGCCGGCGATCATAGCCGATTGCCCGCCGGGCACGCCGGAGCCGCTCAAGCCCGGTCCGGGCAGCGCGAACGCCCCGGGGTAGCGGACCGACCACAGATACAGCCCGTCGGCCGGCGCGGTCGGCGCGGCAAGCCTGCGGTCCCGCCCGGCCAGCACCTGCGTGGCCCACGCCGCGGGCGCGTCCCCCTTGCCGATGACGATCAGCAGGCCGGCGATGTTGCGCACCATGTGATGCAGGAAGGCATTGGCCGTGGC
>JAJYTX010000517.1 GCA_021792815.1 Pseudomonadota bacterium | reverse complement strand
ATTCGCCCCGATCTGTGGTTCTTCGAGTGCCATTTCCCCGGTGATCCGGTGATGCCCGGATGCCTTGGGTTGGATGCGCTGTGGCAGCTCGTCGGCTTCTTTCTCGCCTGGGACGGTCATCATGGCCGGGGCCGCGCGCTCGGTGTCGATGAGGTGCGCTTCACGGGGGAGGTGCTGCCGAGTTCCAAGCAGGTCAGTTATCACGTGGACATCAAGCGGGTGATGGTCCGTAGTCTCGTGATGGCGGTGGCTGACGGTGAGCTCAGAGTCGATGGCCGCCGCATCTACACCGCGAAGGGCCTCAGGGTGGGGTTGTTCACCTCGACGGACGGCTTGGGCGGGCGGGCCGGCACATGAGGCGTGTCGTCGTGACCGGAATGGGGATCGTTTCCTGCCTCGGCAGCGATCTCGAGACCGTGACGGACTCACTGATCCACAGCCGCTGCGGCATCCAGCCGGTAGCGGATTTTGAGAGATTCGGCCTGCGCAGCCAAATCGCCGGCGTGCCGCAGATCGACCTCGATGCGCTGATCGATCGCAAGGATCGACGCTTCATGGGCGACGCCGCGGCCTACGGCCATGTGGCCATGGCGCGAGCGATCGCCGACAGCGGGCTTGCGCCAGCCGAGGTTTCTCATCCACGCACCGGGCTGATCGCCGGCTCCGGCGGCGGCTCCTCGGCCAACCAGGTCGAAGCCGCCGACGTGCTGCGCAGCCGGGGCATTCGTCGGGTCGGTCCCTATCGTGTGCCGCGCGCGATGTGCAGCACCGTGGCAGCCTGCCTTGGAACCTCGTACCGCATCAAGGGGCTCAGCTTCTCGGTGAGTTCGGCGTGCGCGACCAGTGCTCATTGCATTGGCGTTGGCATGGAGCAGATTCAGCTCGGCAAGCACGATGTCATTTTCGCCGGGGGTGGCGACGAGGTGCACTGGACGCTCGCGGCGTTGTTCGACGGGATGGGTGCGCTGTCCTCGGCGTACAACGCCACGCCCGCTCGAGCATCGCGTACGTATGACGCCACGCGCGACGGCTTCGTCATCGCCGGCGGTGCTGGTATTCTCGTCCTGGAGGAAATCGAGCGCGCACGAGCGCGCGGCGCACCAATTTACGCCGAGGTGGTCGGATATGGCGCGACGGCCGACGGCGCTGACATGGTGGCTCCCTCCGGGGAGGGCGCGGTCCGGTGCATGCGGCAGGCACTGGGTACCGTCGAGGGGCCTATCGACTACGTCAATACGCATGGGACCTCGACTCTCCTCGGCGACATCGTCGAACTCAATGCGTTGCGAGAGGTCTTCGGCGCGAGTGTTCCACCGCTGTCCTCGACCAAGCCGCTATCGGGTCATTCGCTTGGTGCGGCGGGCGTGCACGAGGCCATCTACTCCCTGCTGATGCTGAAAGGCGCATTTCTGGCCGCATCCGCGAATATCGATCAGCTCGACGAGGCGGCGGCGGGATTCCCGATTCTGCGGCAGATGCGGGAGGTCGAGGTGCGGACTGTGATGTCCAACAGCTTCGGCTTCGGGGGGACCAATGCGACGCTGGTGTTCCAGAAAATCTGACCGGCCGGTCACCGCAGAAACACGCGGCGCACACCAGCCCGCAGCCGGCTGTCCGCCGGGCGGGTCTCCGTGGCGGTGGTGAGCGGAGCTTGCGCAACGGGGCGGGCAGGCGCTGCGCCTTGAGCAGCCCGCAGGCGGCGCCCCTCGAGGCGTGTAGGCAGGTCCAGCTGGGCCCGCTCAGAGAATCAGGTGCTGCTTGCCGCGCAGCGCCGCGAGTCGCACAGGCAGTTCCGCGGCCGGAGCACGTTTCCGGCTGGTGAGTGGGCGCAATGATCCTATTGCGGTGCGTCCGGAAAGCGCTGCCTGAAGCAGATTTCGCAGTAATAGCGCGGTCCAACCGTGGCCTTCACCGCTGGCACCCCTCGCTTCATCAAGCCCGGAAAGCCTCAGCAGAACGGCCGTCACGAGCGCATGCATCTGGCGCTGAAGAAGGAAGCCACGCGGCCCGCGGGGCGCAATTTCCTACAGCAGCAGGCCAAGTTCGACCGCTTCGTCAACGAGTACAATTTCGAGCGGCCGCACCAGGCGATCGGCATGAAATACCCCGCCGAGCTCTACAGCGCCTCCGCGCGCCCCTACCAGGGCTTACCCGAGCTCGAATATCCCTTCCACGATCGCACCGTCATCGTGACCGCCTGCGGCCGCATCTGCATCGGCAGGCGCAAGATCAACCTCAGCCACGTCTTTGCCGGCCAGAAGGTCGGCATCCGCGAGGTCGCGGATCAGATCTGGCTGGTGTCCTTCATGCACTACGACTTGGGGTTCTTCGACCAAGAGGCAGGACGGGTCGAATGCGCGGATAATCCATTCAAGGCCAGGGTGTTACCCATGTCCTCGGAATGATCTGTCACCCATGTGTCCGGAAAGGACATAGGGTCATGTGGTAGCGGGGGCAGGATTTGAACCTGCGACCTTCGGGTTATGAGCCCGACGAGCTGCCAGACTGCTCCACCCCGCACCAGGGAAGGCCGCGCATTGTACGGACTGGATATCGATCCGGCAAGGGATTTGGTAAAAATCCGTTACTGCCGTGATATGCGATGATTCGTGACGATCATGCGGCGATTTTCACGCATCTGCTCAGCCCATCGCCGCCCGCAATCGGGCGGCGAGTTCGGCGCCCGATGCATGATCGATCGGATGCATGG
>JAJYTX010000016.1 GCA_021792815.1 Pseudomonadota bacterium | reverse complement strand
GCCACACGAACAGGTAGAGCCGGTCGGCGACTTTCAGGTAGTGGCAACGGTCCGTGTCGGCCAGGCCCTGCTCGGATCCGGCGAGACAGTGCCAGGTGTAGAACCGCTCGTTGAGATAGATGTGTTCGTAGCGCTCCGATCCGCTGTAGGTGTATTCGATCCGCCTGCCGATCAGCTCACGCGTGCCGGCGTGCCGCCCGGTGGCACGCCCGAACGGCGCATCGATCGCGCCGCTCAGGAACTTGGCCTTGACCCCAGTCAGCTCCTCGCCCCGGCCGATCCGCTCGATGAGCGGCAGCTTCGCCTCGGATTCGCCAGGCAGCTCGCACTCGATCGCCGTGCACATCCCACGGTCGGGCTCGAGTACCAGGCTGATCGTCGCGGCGCGTTTCCCGGAGGCGATGAAATCGACGAACAGGACACCGGGACGGATTTCAGTCGCACGATAGGATTCCACCTCGCCCTGCCCGCGCACCAGCTCCGAAGCGCTCCGGAAGTGATATTCCGTCGTGCTTCCGTCCTCGAAACTCAGCTTCATGCGTGTTCCGCTCAGCCGGGACGAGGGCGCAAGCGTATGCGAATGCGCATCGGACCCGAACGCCTCGCCGAGCTCACCTACCGCGATCCACTTCGCATCGGTCGCCGCCCCGCGGACATCGCCTGGATTGTTCATAGCATGACCTCGACGTCACATCGCCACAGTTTCCGCCCCCGCACAGATACACCGGCGTTCACGCCGCGGCGCCGCCCTCGCATCTGCGCGTAGAGCCCTTCACCCACCGCGGTCGAACCCTGCCGCCCTCCACCAGTTGCCGCAGCGCCGCCGACCGTCTTCGTGCCCGGGGCTCACACGCGCCTCAGCGTGCGATGTTGAGCGCCTGGACCGTGGTGTACTCTTTCAATCCGTCCACCCCGAACTCGACGCCGATGCCTGAGCACTTGACCCCGCCGAACGGCGTCATCGGATTGATCACACCGTGCTGGTTGACCCACGCGGTGCCGCATTCGAGCTGCCCGGCATAGCGCGCCGCCGCCTCGGGATCGTCTGCCCAGACCGAGCCGCCGAGGCCGACTTCGAGGGAATTGGCCCGGCGGATCGCTTCGTCGATCGTGCGATAGCGGATGATCGGGATCACCGGCCCGAACTGTTCCTCCTTCACGATCCGCATCTCGTCGGTCGCCTCCGCGATGACCGTGAGCGGATAGACGAATCCCGGGCCCTGCGGCTTGTGGCCGCCGGTCACGATGCGCGCGCCGCGCTCGCGGGCCTCTGCGACCAGACCCATGACCTTGTCGAGCTGCATGCGATTGGAAACCGGTCCGATGAGCGTCTGCGGGTCGAGGCCGTTGCCCACCGGTATCTTCTCGACGTACGCCGCGAACCGCTCCACCACATCGGCGTACTGCGATTCGTGCACGTACAGGCGTTTCAGCGCCGCGCAGGTCTGACCGGAGTTGATGAAGCAGCCCCAGAACAGTTTCTCGAGCAGCGGCTCGATGTTCGTACCGGGCAGCACGACGCCGGCATCGTTGCCGCCGAGTTCCAGCGTCACGCGCTTCAGAGAATGCGCGGCGCTCTCCATGACCTTCTTGCCTGTGGCGATCGATCCGGTGAATACGAGCTTGTCGACGCCCGGATGTTCGGTGAGCCGCGCGCCGACCTCCACACCTCCCGTCACCACATTGATGACGCCGGGCGGCAACGCCATATTCATCAGTTCCACGAGCCGCAGCGTCGACAGTGGTGTGAAAGGCGATGGCTTGATGACGACCGTGCATCCAACGCGCACCGCAGGCATGACATGCCACGTGGCGATCAACAGCGGCCAGTTCCACGGTGTGACGGAGCCGACCACACCGACCGGCTTGCGCCGGATCACGATGCGGGCGACGCTGTCGTTCTGAAGCGTCTCTTCGGGCAGATTCAGCGACGCGGTCGCGCGCGTCCAGCCGGCCGCTCCTGCCACCTCGAAATTGGCGCCCGGTCCGCTCTGGGCCTTGCCCTGCTCGAGCGTGATCAGCCTAGAGAGCTCCGCCTGATGTCGTTCGATGAGCGCGGCGATGTCCATGAGACGCGCTGAGCGTTCCGCATCGGGCGTCGACGACCAGCCCGGCAGCGCCTCGCGCGCGCAGCGGACGGCCTGATCGAGCTGCTCGACCGTCGCTTCGGAACAGCGTCCGGCGACGGATTCGTCGAATGGGTTGAGAACGTCGAGCTGTCGCGTGGTGGTCACGGCCTTGCCGCCGATGGTCAGCGCGAACGATGACATGAAATAGGCTCCCAATGGCTGTGCGGGGCTCATCGTTCCTGCCGCGGCGCGTGGCCCCGCGCGGCACGCTTGGATTGCGGCGGTGCTGCCGATGGTAGTCCCGGCGATATCGACCCGCTTGCTTCACTTTGCCGCGGAATTGTCCCGCCGTGCCAGACCGGACGATGGCCCGTGGACGTTGCGCAGTCGTGCGGAAGCGTTATTGCCTCCGGTCTGCGCGTTCCCGGCACCTGGCCCGCCGGCCTGCGGTGCGGCGTGCCGCCCGGTCAGCCTCCCGGAGCCTCGGGCCGCACCGGTCCACCCCGATGTTATACTGCTGACCGGGCGGCGTTGTCCCGAGGTGATCATGGCGCACTTGGAACCCTTACCCCGCGAGGCGCTGCCGCAATTCCGGACACTGTTCGATCAGTACGAGAAAACCCGCGGTTTCGTCCCCAACAGCATTCTCACCATGTCGCGCCGACCCGCGATCGCCCGGGCGTTCATCGCGCTCAATCAGGCGGTGCTGTACGAAGGGACGGTGCCGGAAGAACTGAAGATGCTGGTCAGCCTGATCGCGAGCCAGGCCGCCGGATGCCGCTATTGCCAGGCGCACATGACCAACCTCTCCAGCATCTATCATGCCTCCGACGACAAAGTGCGCGCAGTCTGGGAGTTTGAAACCAGTCCGTTGTTCAGCGCCGCCGAGCGCGCCGCGCTGCGCGTCGCCTGGAAGGCATCCCTGGTGCCCAATGAGGTGAGCGACGAGCACTTCGCCGAATTGAAACAGCACTTCGACGAGGGGCAGATCGTGGAGCTGATCGCAACCGTGGCGCTGTTCGGATATCTGAATCGCTGGAACGACACCATGGCCACGAATCTGGAGGACAGACCGCGCCGCGTGGCCGAGCGCGCCATCGGCGTCGTCGGCTGGACGCCCGGCAAACACGCCTGACGGAGGACTGCCGCGATTCACCGCTGTCGGGCGTGATGCGCCGCTGCCCACGGGGGACGGGTCATGCCCGAACGCCACCACACGGGACCGTCCGCAGGATTACAGCACGCCGAGCCGCCTTGCGCCGCAGGGCGCGAGTATCCGACGCCGGGACGCTGCCGCACAGGTGGCACACGCCGCTCGAGGAGCGCCGGCAGGAACCGCTCTGCCGCGCGCCTCAGCCGCCTTCCTCGCGGAAAATGAGCCGCATGCGTGCCCCGACACGGGTGTTCGCGATGCGGCCGGTATAGGCATCGGCGCCACAGATTTTCCCCAGCGAGCGCATGGTGCCGTGATCCTCCACCATGATCCCGACGCAGGGCAGCAATTTCTCGCGCCACGCCACCAGATACAGTTGCTCGCGCAGCTCGAAGACATCGCATTCCTCGAAGTCTCCCAGCCCCTGATCGGGGCCCTTCCGACAGAACCAGCTGTAATACTTCTCGCTGTGGTAGATGTGGTCGTATTCGTGAGTGCGACTGTAGCGGTAGCGCAAATGACTGCCGGCGAGCGCAGCGGTGCGCGCAAAGGCCGGTGCGCCACCCCGCCCGATGCCACCCTGGCGGTAGCGCATCTGCACGGCGCTCTGGCTGCCGGTTTTCGCAAGACGCGACAGCACGGCGGTCTGCGCCTGCTGCGGCGCCGGAAACAGGCTCTCCACCACCAGCACCCGCGGCGCCGCCAGATCCAGCACCATCACCACGCTGCGCCGGTCGGGCGCGGCGGGCATCGCGTCAACGAAGAACATCTGCCCGCCGAGGGGAAACGCCTCGTACTCCAACTGCAGCGGGCGGCCGCCTTCGGTCCAGACGGCACCCCGGTCACTGAACTCAACGCGCGCCGGCTCCTCGAGCTCGAAGCTGACACGCATACCCGCGAGCGCGGCGGTATTCTCCGGCCGCCCGCCATCATGATCGGGGATGATGTCTCCAATCTGCGGCCAGTCGGCCTGCGGCGCGTCCATCAGGAATGGCTCCATGCGGCCCGCTGGCCGCTCGGGCGGCAACACACGCTGTCGGTGCAGCCGACGGTTGAGCTCGGCAAAGACATCGGGCAGGATCAAACCCCGCAGGCGCGCCCGGCCCGCTTTCCCCGCTGGTCACAACATGTATCATGAGGCCGTCCGGGATGTCAACGCGGCGCGACAGCGCGCAGACGCGGCCATGCCCGACACCGCCTGAGGGTATAGTGTGCGGCGCAGCATGGATGCTGCGGTTACCGTAGCCCATTGAACGGCCCGGCCGCTGCGGACGACGGTGCATGCCGGCGGATCGCGCGCAGGGCAGGGACCGGAGGAGTGCGCCCGTGTTGTGTAAGAAACTGCATCATGCCGCCTACCGCTGCAGAGACGCCCGTGAGACGGTCGAGTTCTACACCAAAGTGCTGGGACTGAAATTCTCCCACGTGATGGGAGAGGATCACGTGCCCTCGACGGGCGTCTACAGTCCGCACATCCATGTCTTCTTTCAGATGGAAGACGGCAGTCATATCGCATTCTTCGAGGCGCCGCGCGATCGCGGCAACATGCGGGACATGGAGATGCCGGACTGGATTCAGCACTTCGCATTCGAGGTGGAGAGCGTCAAAGCGCTGCTTGAGGCGAAGCGGGCTCTAGAGAGCAAAGGGGTCGAGGTGGTCGGTCCCACCAATCACGATGATTTCATTCTGTCGATCTATTTCTTCGATCCGTCCGGTCATCGCCTGGAACTGACCACGCGACTCTCGTCAGCCGACCGGGACAGCGAATTCGAGAAGGAGGCGCCCGAAGCCCTGGCGGTGTGGGAGCAGACTCACGACTGGTCGCAGCGGCAGAGGATCTTCGGAGCGCAACGCGGTTATGTCCGTCCCAAACCCACCTGAAGCCCGGGAGGATACGTGATCTTTGCGACCTTGCGCGAAGGAGGACGTGACGGCACCCTGCTCGTGGTCGATCGCGCGCGCCAGCGGGCCGTGCGCGCAACCGCGGTATCCCCGACTCTGCAGGCGCTGCTCGATGACTGGGATCGGCTGCAACCCAGGGCGGCCGAACTCGGCGCGCGTCTGGAAGCGGACCGTTGCCCGGAGGCGTTCGCCATCGATGTCGGGGCGTTGACGGCTCCCTTGCCAAGAGCATTGCAGTTTCTCGACGGCAGCGCCTACCCGCACCACATGTCGGTCATTCGCGAAGCGCGGGGTGCACGGCTGCCGGCGGACTTCTACGAGAAGCCGCTCATGTATCAGGGGCTTTCAGACCGGTTCATCGGACCCACTGAGCCCATCGTTCTCACCGAGGACGAGGCGTTCGGGGTGGACATCGAAGCCGAGATCATCGTCATCACGGCCGATGTTCCGCAGGGGGTCCCGCTGGATGCGGCCGGTGACTCCATACGGCTCTTCGGTCTGCTCAACGACGTGTCTCTGCGCGGCCTCATTCCCGCGGAACTTGCGCGTGGCTTCGGTTTCCTGCAGGGCAAGAGCGCGAGCTCCATGGGACCGTTCGTGGTCACGCCCGATGAGCTCGGGCCGCTGTGGAATGGCCATCTGCTGAGCGGTCGGTATCTGTGCCACATCCGCGGCGAGCTGATCGGCGACCTCGACCCGGGGATCGATGCACTCTTCGATTATCCGCAGCTCATCGCCCATGCGAGCCGCACCCGCGCCTTGTCGGCGGGCACCGTCATCGGTGCCGGAGCGCTCGCCAATGCGGATCGCCGCCATGGCTGCGGCTGCATCGCCGAGCTGCGGGCGCGCGAACAGCTCGCCGAGGGCTCGGCCCGCACGCCGTATCTGAGATTCGGTGACACGGTGAGGCTCGAGATGTTCGATCGTGAGCAGCGCACCCTGTTTGGCGCGATCGAGCAGCAGCTGCGGCGCTGGCCCGGCGGGCAGAGCGGCGCCGCGGCTTGAGCCCTGCGGCCGGCCGCGAAGGCAACGGGGCGCCTCGGCCGCTCGGCCTCAGCCGCAGGCCGGTTTTGCCCCGAACCGCTCGGAGAGTCGCGTTGCGCTGCGCATGACCGCCGCGGAAATGTGGCTGAAATCGGCCTCGAAGGGCTTGCTGTAACCGAGCGCCACGAGCGCGAGCGCCATGGAACCGGTGTGATCGAGCACCGGCGCGCCCATGCCGCCGATGCCGGGAATGAAGTCGATGGTGTGCGAGAAGCCCTGACGGCGGGTCTGCTCGATGAACGCCTCGACGGCCGTCTGGGTGGTGGGTTCTAGGCCCCTGCGCTGGTTGTCGGCCAGCTCCTTCCTGACTGCCGATTGAGTCGTCTCCCGCGGCAGAAAGGCGAGATACGCTCCGCCGGTGGCCGATCGGGTCAGCGGCATGACCGAGCCGACCCGAAGACTCGCCGCCACCGGAGTGTCGGCGCCCAGCCAGCGCACGATGGTCGCGCCCTGGTTGGCCCACACCGCGAGCGCCACGGTCTGGCCGATTTCCCGCGACAGCTCCGGCAGCATCGCGGCGGCCAGCGTAACCGGATCGAGGCGCGCCAGCGCGCTCAATCCGAGCTGTAGCGCGAAAGGCCCCAGGTCGTACAGGCCGGTTTCCGGCTGCTGTTCGACCAGCCCGAGTCTCGCGAAACTCACCAGATACCGGTGGGCCTTGGCGGCGGGCATGTCGGCCTGCCTGGCCAGGTCCCGCAGCATCTGCGGCCGTCTGCCCTGAGCCAACGCCGAGAGCAGCGTGCCGCCCACCTCGATCGACTGGATGCCCTGCTGTGGCCTGCGCTTGCGAACCATGGCGAGAAAGTAAGACTTGACGAATATCAATGCAAGATATTACGATACAGTTAACGAGTTAATCAATTCGTAAGTGCCGCGCGCGGCGACCACATTCATCCGGAGACAGACGCACATGATCGACACACGGGGCCAAGGGGCCAGAAAAGGGCATCAGGTGCTCGAACGGCTGCGCGAGCGGCCGCCCACCATCTGGTATCGGGGCGAACAGGTGAAGGACGTCACCACGCACCCTGAGCTCAAAGGCGGGGTGCACACGTTGGCCCGGCTTTACGATCTGCAATGGGAGCAGCCGGACATCACCCTGTACGACTCGCCGACCAGCGGCCAGAAGGTGGCCCGCTCCTTCATGATGCCCAGGACCCGCGCAGAGCTCGAGAGCGTCAGCCGGGCGATGAGGGTCTGGGAGGATCACACCTTCGGGATGATGGGTCGGGTGCCGGACTACCTCAACCGCGCCATGACCGGCTACGCCGCCGGCGCGCCCTTCCTGGCCGAGGCCGGCGCGCGCTTCGGCGAGAATGCCGTGCGGTGTTACGAGTACCTGCGCGAGAACGATCTGTGCCTGACGCACACGCTGATCCACCCGCAGACCAACCGCGCGCTGAGCATGGCGAAACAGTCGGACCCCTTCCTGGCCGCGCGCATCAAGGAAGAAACCGACGCCGGTCTGGTCATCCGCGGATGCCGCATGCTGGCCACGCTGCCGATCTCCGACGAGATCATGGTGTTTCCCTCCACCCTGCTTAGAAGTCCCGAGGACGACGCGCCATACGCCTTCGGATTCTGCATCCCCAATGACACGCCCGGACTGCGGTTCATCTGCCGCGAAAGCGTCGATTACGGCCGATCGCATTTCGATCACCCGCTCGGCTCGCGCTTCGATGAAATGGATGCCGTGGTGGTCTTCGACGATGTATTCGTCCCCTGGGAACGGGTGCTGCTGTACCGGGATGTCAAGCGCTGCAACGAGGCGTACGCGCGCACCGGTGCCGTGGTCCATATGACGCACCAGGTGGTGGTCAAGAACATCGCCAAGAGCGAGTTCCTGCTCGGGCTGGCCTCGCTCCTGGTCAACACCATCGGCGCCGAGGTTTTCCAGCATATTCATGAGAAGCTCGCCGAGCTGTGGGTGACCGCCGAGACGATGAAGGCCTTCCTGCGCGCCGCCGAGGCGGACGCGGAACTCGATGAGTGGGGTGTGATGCGCCCGGCGTGGAATCCGCTCGATGCGGCTCGAAATCTCTTCCCGCGCCTGTACCCGCGCATGGTGGAGATCATTCAGCAGATCGGCGCCAGCGGCCTCGTGGCCATGCCCACCGAGGCCGATCTCAAGGGGCCGCTCGCCGGTGAGATCAGCAAGTACTACCAGGCGGCGCGAGCGGAGGCGTTCGACCGCATCCCGCTGTTCCGGCTGGCGTGGGACGCGGCGCTCTCGGCGTTCGCCTCCCGCCAGGTGCTCTACGAGCGTTTCTTCTTCGGCGACCCGGTACGCATGGCCGGCGCGCTGGTCACCGGTCACAACGCGCAGATCAAGGAGTACGCGGACAAGGTGATGAGCTTCGTGAAGCACAACCGCGACGAGGCCTTCGGGGCCGCCGGCGGCGCCTGACGCGCATGGACGCCTCCCCGCCCGATCCGCGTCGCTTCCGCGACACCATGGGCCTGCTCGCCACCGGCGTTGCCGTCATCGTCGGCCGGACCGGCGAGGAGGTGCTCGCGATGACCGTGAACGCGGTCAGCTCGCTGTCGCTCGATCCGATGCTGGCGCTGTTCTGCCCCGGCAAGCGCACCCGGCTCGCGCAACGGCTGGATGTGATGACGGATTTCACCATCAATTTCCTGCGTCACGATCAGCAGGCGCTCTCCACCTACTTCGCGGGCGGGTGGCGGGCGCCGGCTGCGCCGCCTTTCCGCCTGGTCCCGTGGCGCGCGGCGCCCCGGCTCGAAGGATCGCTCGCCTCGCTCGACTGCGAACGGGAGCGCGTCGTGGAGGCGGGCGATCACTGGCTGGTCGTCGGGCGGGTGCGGGATCTGCACAGCGGTGTCCCGCCCCACCGCCCGCTCCTCTTTTTCCAGGGCCGCTACCACGAAGTCGATTTCGCACCGGGGGATCCGGCCCCCGACCTCACGGCACAGGACGAGCCGGCGCAGGTATTCTACGGGCCTTGAGCCGGCGGCGGGGGACGCGCCGGCGCCTCGCGCCGGCGCGTCGCGCTTGACAAGCCGCCCCCCTGGAGGTAATTATGATGTTAATTACTTTTCGGGCACAGGAACGACATGCCGCACATCGTGATCGAGTATTCGGCGAACCTGCGTGGACGACTGGACCTGCCCGCCTTCCTCGCCACCGTACACCATGCCGCGCTGGACACCGGGGTGTTTCCCGCCGGCGGAATCCGCACCCGCGCCTACGCGGCCGAGCATTACGTCATCGCCGACGGCCATCCGGACAACACCTTCGTGCACATCGGGCTTCGGATCGGCCCCGGACGGGATCTCGATACGCGCAAACGCGCCTGCGAAGCGATCTTTGCCGCGGCCCGTCGATACCTCGCGCCGCTGTACGAAGCGCTGCCACTCGGCATTTCGCTCGACATGCAGGACCTCGATCCGGTGTTGAGGTGCAGACAGAACAACCTGCACGATTACGTTGAAAAGCGACGCAGTGAAGGAGAGACCCGGTGAGCACGCTCGAGTCAAATCTCGCCAAGGCCGCGGTGCTGCTGGCACGTTTCCGCGCCGAGCCGCTCGGACACTTCATCGGGGGCCGTCGCGAGCGCGGCGCGAGCCGAGAGCTGCTCGATAACCTCTCACCGGTCGACGGCAAGGTGATCAACCAGGTCGTTTCGGGCGATGAACGGGACGTGGATGCCGCAGCGCGCGCTGCCGAAGCGGCGCTGCCGGCCTGGCGCGCCCTGACCGGCGAGCAGCGGCGGGCCATCCTGCACCGGGTCGCCGATGCCATCGAGGCGCGCCGCGAGGAGATCGCGCTCATCGAGTGCCTGGACACCGGCCAGGCTCTGCGCTTCATGAACGGGGCGGCCCTGCGCGGCGCGGAAAACTTCCGCTTCTTCGCCGATCGGGCTCCGGAAGCCTGCAGCGGCCGGGCGCTGCCTGCCGCCGAGCACATGAACTACACCGTCCGCCAGGCGATCGGCCCGGTGGCGGTGATCACCCCGTGGAACACGCCGTTCATGCTGTCGACCTGGAAGATCGCACCGGCGCTCGCGGCCGGCTGCACCGTGGTACACAAGCCGGCGGAGTGGAGTCCTCTCACCGCCATGATGCTGGCCGAGATCATGACCGAGGCCGGCGTCCCCCCGGGGGTGGTCAACGTCGTCAACGGGGTGGGAGAGCGCGCGGGCCGGCTGCTCACCGAACACCCGGCCATCCGCGCCACCGCCTTCATCGGGGAATCCAGGACCGGCAGCCTGATCATGAGCCAGGGCGCACCGACGCTGAAGCGCGTGCACCTCGAGCTCGGCGGCAAGAACCCGGTGGTCGTATTCGACGACGCAGACCTGGAGCGCGCCGTGGATGCCGTGGTGTTCATGATCTACAGTCTGAACGGCGAGCGCTGCACGTCCTCGAGCCGGTTGCTGGTGCAACGTTCCATCTACGAACGGTTCATCGAGCGCGTGGCCGAGCGCGTCGCGAAGCTGAAGGTCGGCCATCCGCTCGATCCGGCCACCGAGATCGGTCCGCTCATCCATGCCCGACACCTCGACAAGGTGCTGAGCTACTTCCGCATCGCGCGCGAAGACGGCGCGCAGATCAGGGTCGGAGGCAACCGCGTCGAAGCGCTCCAGCCGGGGCTGTACGTACAGCCGACACTGTTCACCCACGCGAACAACAGCATGCGGGTCGCCCGTGAGGAAATCTTCGGCCCGGTGCTGACCGCCATCGCCTTCGACGACGAGGCCGAGGCATTGCGGGTCGCCAACGACACTCCTTACGGCCTGACCGCCTATGTCTGGACCTCCGATACCGGACGGGCGCTGCGCATGGCGCACGGCGTCGAGGCCGGCATGGTCTGGGTGAACTCGGAAAACAACCGCCACCTGCCCGCGCCCTTCGGCGGCATGAAGGCGAGCGGCATCGGCCGCGACGGCGGCGACTACAGCTTCGACTTCTACATGGAAACCAAGAACATCTGCCTTGCCTTCGGCACTCATCGCGTGCCGCGGCTGGGCGTGTGACACAACGCAGGAGACTCCCGGTGAGCGCACGCCTCGAAAGACTCAAAGGTTCCATCCCACCGCTGGTCACGCCGTTCCGCGACGGCGAGGTCGACTACGACGCTTACGCCCGTCTGGTCGAGTTCCAGATCCAGAACGGTTCGCACGGCGTACTGGTGAACGGCACCACCGCCGAGCCGTCGACACTCTCGACCGACGAGCGCAACCGCCTGGTCGATGTCGCCGTCCAGGTGGCGGGCGGGCGGATCCCGGTGGTCGCGGCCACCGGCTCGCAGTCCATGAGGGAAACGCGGACGCTGACGGAGCACGCCGCACGAGCCGGCGCCGATGCCCTGCTCATCGTCACGCCCTACTATATCCGCCCGCCGCAGCGCGGCCTCATCGCCTACTACCTGGAACTCGCCTCGCTCACCGACCTGCCGTGGATGGTCTATCACATCCCGGGGCGGGCGGCGGTCAGCGTCACCATCGAGACGCTGAAGACGCTGCGCGAGCGCTCGCCGTCGTTCGTCGGCATGAAGCACGCGGTGAACGATCTGGGGCTGGTATCGGAATGCCACGCCGTGCTTGGCCCGGAATTCAAGATCTTCGTCGGGCTCGAGGAGCTCAGCTTTCCGATGATGACGGTCGGCGCCTGCGGCCTCATGAATGCCGTGGGGAACCTGCGGCCCCGGATCCTCGCCGAGCTGTGCGAGGCGGTATGGCGGGGGGACCTCGCGGGCGCGCAGACGCTGCACCATCAGTTGTTCGAGATCAACCAGGCGGTGTTCTTCGACACCAACCCCATCCCGATGAAATACATGATGCGGCGGCTGGGACTGCTGGCGCGCAACGAGCATCGTCTGCCGATGATGAGCGCGACGCCCGAGCTCGAGCGGCGCCTCGATGGGGTCCTCGAACGCGCCGGGCTGCTCGCGGGAGCGACCGCGTGAGACTGATCAACTTCCAGGCCGGCGATCGGCGCTCGTGCGGCGCGCTCGGACCCCGGGGCGTCATCGATCTCGGTGCGCGACTCGGGAAAGACGCGGGCGACGTGCTCTCGCTGCTGCGGGCCGGGTTGATCGAGCAGGCCCGAGCATGCGCCGAGACCGATCTGTGCGACTACGGCCCGTCCGAGGTGCGGCTGCTCAACCCGGCGGGCCGCTGTACGCGCTACTTCTGCATCGGCGTCAACTATCCCGAGCGCAACGAAGAATACAGGGACGGCTCGGAGAAACCCAGGTATCCGAGCGTCTTCATGCGCTCGCACACCTCGTTCTCCGCCCCCGGCGAGCCGATCGTGCGCCCGCGGGAGTCCGAGCAGCTCGATTACGAGGGGGAGATCGCGCTGCTGATCGGCCGTGGCGGACGCCGCATCCCGCAGGATCAGGCGCTCGATCACGTGTTCGGATACACCTGCGCCAACGAAGGCACGGTGCGCGACTGGGTGCGCCACGCCAAGTTCAACGTTACGCAGGGCAAGAACTTCGATCGTTCCGGATCTCTCGGACCGCACATCGTGACCCGCGACGAGGTCGGTTCGGCGCCCCTGCGCGTGATCACCCGGGTCAACGGCGAGGTGCGTCAGGACGATACCAGCGACCGGATGATGTTTTCGATTCCGTACCTGCTCAACTACCTGTCGCGCTTCTGTACGCTCGAGCCGGGCGATGTCGTCCTGACCGGCACGCCGAGCGGCGCCGGGGCGCGGCTCGACCCGCCGCGCTACCTGGTGCCCGGAGACCGGGTGGAGATCGAAATCCCGCGCGTCGGAGTGCTCCGCCACGAGGTGATCGATGAGCTCTAAACGACCGCCGCTCGCACAACGCTCGCTGCCCATGCGACCGTTCTCCGAGTCTCTGCCGATGGCGCTGCTGCGCACGCGCGAAGCGGTGATGCGGCTGTTTCGTCCCGGGCTGCGCAGCCGCGGTGTGACCGAGCAGCAGTGGCGGATTCTGCGGGCGCTTGCCCATCGCGGCCCGATGGAGGTCACCGAGCTCGCCGAGGAGACGTTTCTCCTCGCCCCCAGCCTCTCGCGCATTCTGCCCGACCTCGCCAAGCGCGGACTCATCGGCCGCCGCCAGGTGGACACGGATCTGCGCCGTTCGGTGGTGAGCCTGCAGACCGACGGGCTGCGCCTGATCGGCGAACACGCCCCGTACTCCGAACAGATGTATGCACGCATCAGCAAGCGCTTCGGCACGGAGAAACTTGCCGAACTGCTGCGGCTGCTGCATGAGCTCGAGGTCTCCCTCGGCGAGCTCGCCCAGGAGCTCGACACCAATCCGGTGGACGCCGACAGGCGGGCCAATCAGCAATGAGTCTGTACTACATCCAGAAGCTGATCTACCAGCTCAATCGCGATCCGGCTGTGCGCCGGCGGCTCGAGGAGGATTTCGAAGGCCTGCTGGCGGAATATGAGCTCACCGAAGAAGAGCGCGATGCGCTGCGCAGGCCGGACATCGGCCTGTTGTACGTGATGGGCGTCAACGGCCAGATTCTCATGCATTACGCGGCACTGCGCGGCTACGAGTGGAACGCGTACATCGAGGCGATGCGCGAGGGCGAGCGCAAATACGGACCGGTGAGAACGGGCCTGTATACGCGGGCGGATTCCCGCTGAGCGTCGGCACGGCCTGCTGAGGGTTTTGATCATGGCATTGGTTTTCGCGGGTGTTTGTTCACATGCGCCGGGCATCACGGGGCGCGCGGAGCGCGCCGATCCCGAGGCGCGCGACACCTTCTACGCAGCGCTGCGCCGGATGCGCGAGGCGCTCGAAGCGTCCCGGCCCGACGCCCTGGTGGTGATCGCGGCGGAGCATTTTGCCAATTTCTTCATGAACAACATGCCGGCGATCTGCGTCGGCATGGGCGAGCACTACGACGGGCCGATCGAGGATGAGAATTGGCTCGGCATCCGGCGGCACCGCGTCCCGGGGAACAAGTCGCTGTCGCGCGATCTCATCCAGGAGGTCATGAACGACATCGACCTCGCCTACGCCGAGGAGTGGAAATTCGACCACGGCATCATGGTGCCGTTGAACTTCCTGACGCCTCGGTACGATCTGCCCGTCATTCCTGTCAACATCAACTGCCAGGGTCCGCCGCTCATCCCGCTCAAGCGCGCCTACGAGTTCGGCCGGACGCTGCGGCGCGCGTGCGATGCGCGGCCCGAGCGCATCGCCGTGGTCGGCACGGGCGGGATTTCCCACTGGCCCGCGACTCCGGACTCCGGGCGGATCAACGAGGCCTGGGACCGGGCATTTCTCGAGAAATTCCTGCGCAACCGGCGGGAGGAACTGCTCGCCTACCGTGACGAGGACGTCTGGCAGGAGGCCGGCCAGGGCGGCTTCGAGATCCGCACCTTCATTGCGGTCGCAGGCGCGACCGAGGGTTGCGGTGGGGAGCTGTGGTACTACCGGCCCATCCCCATCTTCGCCGTCGGCTGCACGGTGGCGGTGATGAACCTGCGCTAGGCTGGGCGGACGGCGGGCGCGGCAGAATCCGGCGATGCTCAGGAAACCAGTGTGCCCGGGCCGAGGGCGGGTGCCGGCAGGTCGATGCCGTCGACGGAGAATTCAACCACCGTCTGGCCGGTTCCGGAGCTGGCGAAATAGGGACAGAGCACCTGCGCCCGGCCCCGGTAGCGGTCCCACCCCAGCGCGCCGAACAGCATCGCGGTGTCATGCATACGGCCCTCGCCGCTGCACGTTTCGGCGTACTCGGGCAACAGGCTGAGAAACGCCGGCCAGTCTCCCGCTTCCCACAACTGCAGCACGCGCAGGTCGACCTGCCGGTTGAATTCCCGGCTGATGCTGTTGAACCCCTGCTCGACCAGGCGGTTCTCCCAGATCTGGTGGGACAGAGAGCCGCTCGCGACGAGCGCCACATTGCTGTCGCTGCAGGCGACGGCCCGGGCGATGGCTTCACCGACGGCCCGGGATTCCTCCAGGCTGCCGAACGTGCTCCAGCCGGCCACGGACACCACACCCATCCGTCCCTGCGGGTTCATGTAACGCATCGGCAGGATGGTGCCGTACTCGAGATCGAGCGAGGGCACCTCGTGCGCGCGGGTTTTCACGCCCGCGGCGGTCGCTTCCTCGGCGATGAGTCTGCCGAGGCGCGGGTTTCCCGGAAAATCGTAGCCCAGGTCCTGCACGAAGTGGGGAAACTCGTGGCTGGTGTAGTTCCCCTGGTGCACGGCGTTGTTGTTGATGTGATAGCCGGCGTTGACCAGCCAGTGGGTGTCGAACACCACGAACGTATCGACCCCGCGCTCCACCGCCCGCCGTCCGAAGTCGCGTTCGGCGGCGATCGCCGGCTCGCGGCAGCCGTGCGCCGGTCCCGGCTGCTCCGAGAGCAGCATCGACGGCACATGCGTGGCCTTGACGGCCATGACGATCTCACCCACCGTGCTCACCTCGCTTGACCCGCCCGTTCGCGGAGACTCGATGGACGGGCACCGCCCGCGGACAGAGGCGGGACGGGCCATTAAATTAACATGTTAATAATACGCCCGGGGCGGACAGCCGTCAAGCCACCGTGAGCCAGCCCGGCAGTATGCACGGTCGGTCAGGGGCTTCCGAGAGGGCCCGGCTCAGAGCAGTTCCGGCTCACCGCAGTGGCTCAGGATATGGTCTCGGGCGGCATCGCGCAGGCGCACGGCCGCCGAGAACCGATCCTCGCCGGGCGCGCTGTCGAGGGGGCTGCCCACCGCGGCGCGGACCGGTCCCCGGCGCAGCAGCTTCTGGCCGTCTCTCAGCAGGAACCGTGTGCCGCGCAGCGCAACCGGCACGATCGGAACCCGGGCCGCCGCCGCCAGCTGGAAGGCCCCGAGGTGAAAGGGCCTCAGCCCGGTGAGGGAGGTGAACGTGCCTTCGGGAAAGACCACCAGGCGCTCGGCCGCCAGATCCAGCCCGGGGCGAACCCGCTCGATTTCCTGTTCGGGAGGCGCCGAGCGGTCGATGAACACCGTCCCCAACCTGCGCAGCCACGCTCCGAGCAGGGGCACCCGTGCGAGCTCGCTTTTCGCGACGAAGCGGTGCGGCGCACCCAACAGCGCCACCAGGAACACGCCGTCGACGTAGCTGGAATGATTCGCCACGACAATGTGAGGCCGGCCGAGCTCGAGGGCCGGCACGGCGCTGACCGCGAACGGGATACCGCAGGCGCGGATCACCCAGCGGGCCGCAACGTGGGTCACGTGCCAGGCGCGCCGCGGCGGCAACGCCAATACCAGCAGGCCGGCGGGCACGGCGATCAGCGCGATGACGAGCCAGGCGTATGAGCCATAGGCAATCCGCGCGACTCGACGCCGCAGGCTGCCGAGCGAAGGCAGCGCCGCGCGCACGGCCAGGCTCATTGCCTGCAGGATGGGGTGCGCGCGGCGGTGCCCGAGCGTGCCCGCCAGATAGGCGGCCCGGGTCGCCGCCCGGCGCAGCTTGCCACTCGAAGTCTTGAGCACCGTATGGGCGCGGACCAGGATGATCTCGTCGGCAGGCTCGCCGAGAAGGTCGATGAGGCGCCGGTTGATGCGCGTCGT
>JAJYTX010000516.1 GCA_021792815.1 Pseudomonadota bacterium | reverse complement strand
GCCCCAGTACTATTTCTGGTTCACGCTCATCGGCTTCAACGCCATCCTGCTCGGGCTGATCGACCGCCAGAACGAGCGCGGCACGGCGTTCCTCGGCACACTGGCTGCGACACCGCCCTCAGCCGCTTGAAGACCGCCGGCCACGGGGGGCCGGGGCCAGACACCCCGGGGTCCTGATCGGGCCGTACGATGGGCACTCGGACACTCAGCGCTCGCGCCGGCGGCCGGGGCTCGGCAGCGGCTCGGCAGTGGCCGGTGCGGCGGCCGGCGCCCCGACGGGTCCGGGGCCGAACGCCGCTCCGGGCGGCAGGATCCAGGAGCGTCGGCGGATCAGATGCATCGTCCAGCGCCACGACTGCCGGGCCCACGCCCGGAATTGCGCGCGGTTCCAGCGGCGACACCGGGGAGGCTCGCATTCCAACCGGCCGCCGACGATGGCGGCGATCCTCGCGGCGCGCGCGCCCCAGGTGAGTTGACTGCTGTCCGCCTGTGCCGTTTCACCGAGACGCCGGGCGAGCTCGGGATCCGCGCTCAATGTCCGGATGCCGGCCACCAGGGACTCCAGACAGTCCGGCCGGCACAGCCGCGCATTTCGGCCGTCCTGCAGAACCTCGCGCAGATCGGGGGTGTCACCGGCGAGGATCGGCCGCCCGGAAGCCATGTACAGGTAGAGCTTCAACGGGATGACGGTCGAGCCGAAATCCGTCAGCGGCTTCAGGGACGGCGGGATCAGCAGCACGTCGGCGGCAAACAGGTACCGTCCGATCGCTTCGGGGGATTGCCAGGGGACGATCCGCACGTTGTCGACCGTGCGCGCCAGAGCCTCGATGGCGCCGGTTCCCTGCGAGCCCACCAGGAGGAACTGATGGTCGGGCAGTCTGCGCGCCGCCTCGATCACCAACTCGAGTCCCTTCCTGTGGTTGATGCGCCCGGTATAGACAACGGTTTTCCGCCCGGCGTCGATACCGAGCTGCCGCTTGGCGATGTCGACGGGGACGGGTGCGGCGAGCCGCGACGGCTCGAAGCCGTTGCGCACGCAACGCAACTTATCGGGGGGGATGCCGATCTCCAGATAGCGCGCCCGGGTGTACTCCGAGTGACTGATATTGACCAGGAACCGCCGATGGCAGAGCAGCCGGTGAATCCACAGCCGCAACGGCGGGATCTGCTCCGGCCACGGCCGGTAGTGATCGAACACCACTCGCTGACCGAAGCGCAGCGCGAGCCATGCCACCCAGAGATTGCGGGTATACACGAGATCGGCCTGACGGAATTCCCGCCGCCACGGCAGCGTCAGACCGCAGCAGAAGTGTCGCAGCGCCGCGGGCCGCAGCGGCGCGGCGGCCCGTACCCGCGTCATGCCGGCGCGGGCGTCCTCGGCCGCGCGATCGGCGTCGCGCGCACCGGGCGCATGCAGCCAGGCGTGCGAGGCGAAGGCGGCCAGATATCGGGCGGTGGTCAGGAACACCTCCGCATCCGCCTCCGTGCTCGACAGGGGGTTCTCGAACGTGAACAGGATTTTCATCCGCGGTCCCGGCTCGTAGCGGCTGCGCCGAGTCAATGGGCGAGGAGCGCTTCGACAGTCCCGCACTCTGGTCCCTGCACTCTCTCAACCCTCACGACGGCCGGTCCGGAAGTATCGACCGGGACCCGACGGGCAGCAAGCCTGCCGACAGGCCACGCCGCCGCAGGTTCCGCCGCAAACGTGTCGATTCCTGCTCCACGCGACGCCGCCCTCGCCGGCGTGCGATGGCGCTGCGCAAGGTCTGCCCCGCGCGGCAACGGCGCGCCTGTCGCGGCATTTAGACACAGTCCATCAGGCGCCTTATGATTTATAATTTGGGGCGACACTCGGTCTGCACGGGATAGGGCCCTGATTGACTGGCGGCACCGCGATCACCTGGCCAGGGACGTCCACTCCCGCAGACCCTACCGGCTTCACGGCCGATTCCCCGCATGCGGCCCTGCTCCGGGGTTCTTTAACGTCATCCGCAGCGTGCTTCGCGCTGGGCCGATCGACGGCCGGTGGTTATCATCGTGACTTGACAGGGGAGAGTGAACTCGAATGACAGCCGTGTCACACCCGACGCCCACCGGCGGCTGTGCGTGCCGCCTCGGAGATTTTTTCACGCTGAGCGAGGCGCTCGATTACGCGGCAACCGGCCGCGCGGGCTTCAACTTCTATTCCGGCCGCGGTGAGCTGCTCGAGGTGCTCCCTTATCGGGACCTCAGGGACGAGGCGATCTCCCTGGCGCGGCGCATGCGCCGGGCCGGCCTGAGCACGGGCGATCGCGTCGCGATGATCGCCGAGACCGACGCCGGGTTCATGCGCGCCTTCTTCGCCTGCCAGTATGCGGCCCTGGTGGCCGTGCCCCTGCCGCCCCCGGTGGCGTTCGGGGGACGCGCCGGTTATGTCGAGCACATCCGCGCGATGCTGGCCGGCGCACAGGCTGCGGCCGTGCTGGCGCCCGAGCCCTTCCTGGACATGATCCGGCAAGCGGCCGAGCCGTTCGATCTGAAAGCGCTCGGTACGCTCGCGCAGTTCGAGGGGCTGCCGGAAGACGGGATCGACCTGCCCTCGATCGGGCCGGACCATCTGACCTATCTGCAGTTCTCCTCGGGCAGCACCCGCTCGCCCACCGGGGTGGCGGTGACCCACCGGGCGTTGATGGCCAATGCGCGCGGCATCGCGCGCGACGCGCTGCAGGTGGG
>JAJYTX010000015.1 GCA_021792815.1 Pseudomonadota bacterium | reverse complement strand
GCCCTTCCAGGTCGCGCAGTCGTGGAACCAGCTGTGCGGCGGGGGGTTGGTGGCTCCACGGAGGAACGCCACGATGAGCAGGTAGTGTTCCGACTCACTGGAGGGCAGATCCGCGCGGATCCACAGGCGCTCGCCCACCGCAAGATTCGGCACCTCGGCGATCGGCAAAGTCTCGTGCCCTCGACTCACCGTGACCTGCATGTCAGGTCCGGCGAGATCGAAGGCTGCAACGCCGGCCTGCGCCGCGATGCTGAAGAGTGCGCAAAGAGCCGCGCCGAGCGCCAGCAGAGGTGAGACACGCATCGAAATATTGTACGGCTTCAGGCCAGCGGAACGACACTCGAACACCGCCCCGACCTCGTTCAGCTGTCGTTCAGCACGGCGGTGAGGACGTCGCACGTCGCGGCGCCCCGCAAGCGCCCCCGACGATCAACCATCAGCCCTCATCGGAATCGCTCTACCGTTCTATCGGCTACCGCAGGTGCGCTCACTCCCATCCCCCGATTTCCCGTGGCACGCGCAGACCGCAGTTCGAGCGGCCGGTGCCGGCCCAACGGCCCTGCGCTGCGGCACGAGACCGCGCCGGTAGCCGAGGGTATGACAGGGCACGCGAAGGACCGGGACTCGTGCCGGCGAGGGACCATTACGGGGCGTGCAGTTCGAGGTCCAAGCGCGGTGGCCGGAGTCTTCTAACTGTCGCACCTGGGATCGACCTGCGGATACGTCGGGCGGATACGCAGCCCCCTGAACCGAGCCAGCGTATCTGCATGACCGACAGGCTGTTTCATCGCAATCGCAGCGATCGGGAAATGCCGGTCAGGCTGCACGCGCCGGAGCGGTGACCACTCCTGATCGGTCGGCGGTCTGGCCCGACGATGCGGCTTTCCCGACTGCTCCTTCAGATGGGGGTGGTGACAGGGTGCGGGACAATCACCGCGGCTGAACGGCGGCCTGGCAGGAGCCTCGCGGAATTGGAGATGAATGCGAGTTCCGAGGCGACGTGAATGAATGCCGCCAGCAGTGGATTGAGCATCCCTGCCGCCGCCAATGCGATCCCGAGCGTATCGATACCGATGGTGCCGGCGAAGTTCGCCCAGATGATTCGGCGTGTCCGCCGCGCAATACCGAGGGTCTCGGCGAATTTTTCCAGATCGTTGCCGAGCAGCACCACGTCCGCGCTTTCCCGGGCCACGTCGGTCCCCGAACCCATCGCGACCCCCACGTGCGCTTCAATCAGGGCCGGCGCGTCATTGATTCCATCGCCGACCATCGCGACCACGCGCCGTTCGAGCGTGAGACGCTGGATGTAGTCGCGCTTGTCCTCGGGCAGCAGGTCGGCGGCGACTTCAGTGACCCCCAGCTGCGCCGCCACGGAGTCGGCCACTACCCGCGCGTCTCCGGTGAGCAGCACGGTGCGCGCGCCCATGGCGTGGATCGCGGCAATCGCGTCCCTCGCTTCCGGCCGAACACGATCGGCAATTTCGATGGCACCGAGGAGCACGCCGTCGCGGACGACATAGATTTCGGAAGAGTTGTGGCGTGCACTCGCCAGGCCATCGGGTACGGAAAGGCCATGCTCGCGCAGGAGCGCGAGATTCCCGACCAGGATGTCGGCCCCGCCGACCCGCGCATCAATGCCGCGCCCGGGCTGGTAACCAAAACGCTCCGGCTCGCCCACCGTACGACCCGATGCGCGCGCATGCTCGACGATTGTCTTGCCCAGCGGATGCTCCGAGCGCAGCTCGGCCGCCGCGGCGAGCTCGAGCAGCACCATCGGGTCGACGCCCGCGATCGGATGCACCGCGCGCACTTCCGGCCGTCCGAACGTCAGAGTGCCGGTTTTGTCCAGCACGACCGTGTCGACCCGGCCGAGCTGCTCGAGATAAAGCCCTCCCTTGACGATAGCCCCTGCGCGGGCGGCACGGCCGATCGCGCCCAGGATCGCGAGCGGGGTACCGGCGGCGATCCCGCACGCGCCCGCGACGATGATGACCGAGATCGTCGAACGGATATCGTGGGTGAGGACATAGGTGAGGAGCGCCGCGCCGAGCGCGAAATACACCAGGTAGCCGGCGAGACGGTCGGCGAGGCGCTGCACCGGAGCCCGAGAGCGCTCGGCCTGCTCCACCGCTTCGATGATCTTGCCGTAGCTGGTATCACGCCCGATCCGCTCCGCGCGGATCTCGAGCGCGCCGGACTGATTGATCGATCCGGCGAAGACGCTGGCCCCTGGCGTCTTCTCCACCGGAAGCGACTCTCCCGTGATGCGGGACTGATCAACGAACGAATCCCCGGCGATCACTGTGCCGTCCACCGGGATGCGGCCGCCAGGATTGACCAGCACGGCATCGCCGGGAGTGAGTTCATCCGCGCCGACCTCCGACACCCCGCTCGATCGGCGAACCGATATCGCTCTCGGCAGGAAATCGAGCAGATCGCGAATCGCCCGGCGGCCGCGCGAGACCGTCATGCCCTCCAGGACCTCGGCGACCAGGACGAACAGCGTGATGACGAGTGCGGTGAAGAACTGCGCAATGGCCGCCGCAGCCACGATGGCGATGGTCATCGACAGCTCCATCGTCATGCGCCGCGCCAGAAGGTTCTCGAACGCCTCCGTGAAGATCGGCCAGGCGCCGACCGCAAGGCCCAGGATCCCGATCACGCTGAGGGCTCTGAACGGCTCCCAGAGTCGAAACCACACGGCCGCGGCCGCCACCGCAACGAACGCGATTCGCGCGCCCTCGGCCCAGGAGAATTCGTGCTCATGATCCTGATCAGCGTCGTGCTCAGGACGGGCGGCGTCACCGGCCGCCGTATCCCCCCCGTGAGTCTCCCCATCCGCGCACAGGGTTCTCGTCCTCCCGGGATCTTCTGACTCCGAAACCATCATTCGCCGTTGCGATTCGCTCATCGGGAAATCCCGGGTCAATGCCACCGCAACTCCTACTTCAGGTAGGCGCGCAGCACCTCGATCAACTCCTCCGCACCCGCCCGCCGCGCGTCGGCGTCTGCAATCTGCGGACTGGCGACGTGCGTCTGAATATGATCCTCCATGACCTCCGCCATCAGGCCATTGATGGCACCCCGCACCGCGGCAATCTGCTGCAGGATTTGCGCGCAGCCGCGCTCGGCCTCAAGCGCCCGCTCGAGCGCCTCGACCTGCCCCCGGATGCGACGCACCCTCGACAAAAGCTTCGATTTTTCGCGCGCCGTGTGGCTCATCGGGCCCGCCCCTTATACTGTACTGGGGTATTATATATAAGGG
This sequence comes from Pseudomonadota bacterium, assembly GCA_021792815.1. The sequence continues at coordinate 13,444 of JAJYTX010000015.1, read as the reverse complement.
AGCAAAGAAGCAAACCGGTGTCGGGACTCCCCTGCCCCTTTCGGCCCGGCCTCGACCCGTCCGGTCGGCCGTGCAAGCCACGCGACGGTGACGCGGGCGATTCCCACGGAATTCCTGAAGCCGACATCACCCGGCTCCCGGCCTGCATCGGCATTTCGAAGCGATGCCGCCGCGAGCCTCTCGCGAGGCGCAGGCCGGGCCCTGGAACCCGCCGGCGGACAATGCAGCCTCAGCGCGCCGGGCCGACCTTGCCTTTCAAGGCTCGCCAATTCTGTTCCGCCTTCGCCAGGTAGGTCTGCGGCGACCGCAGGAAAAACTCCAGCGAGGTCGCCGTAGTGAAACAATACAGTCTGTGAGTGTCCGGGTCGGTCCAGTTGAATGCACAGTCCGCAGCAATCAACTGGCCGGCAACAAGCCCGATTGGATCGTGGTCGTCGAACATACCGTGCATCTTCACCGGAGGGACGACCCACTTCCAGATGCCTGGATGCCCGATCATGGCGTGCGTGACGGCCGCCGAACCGGCGTTGTGATCCGGCGGTGCCGCGCCACGCTTCGCCTCGTGGGCGCACGCGGACACGGCCAGCAGCGCGCATCCGAACAGCAGGCAGACCGTCGGTCCTGTCAGAGCCTGGTGGTCGTGGTTCATGCGTTCCTCCTAAAGTGAAGGGAAATCGCGCAAATTCGCCGTCCTCCGACATGCCTTGGGGGGATGGACCCATTTTGATGAACGGCCTGTGGTCGGCACCCCGCCGCGAGTGTGAAAGCTGCGTCGGCCCGGTCACCCATGACCCGTCCTGTCGGTTTCCAGGTCCGCCATCAACCTGTCCGCCACGGCCTCCTCGTGCACCACCACTGCCCTTTCCGCCATGGCGGCGGCGAGCCGGCAATCCCACACCGCCTCCACCCGCCGGCCCGCGGCGAGCCCTGCCCCACCTGTCCCGCACGCGGCCAGATAGTCATCGGCGCCAAAGCGCCAGGCCCGCGCTCCCAGTGCGCGGATGACGAAATTCCCGATCGTGAGTCCCGGCCAGTCGAAATCCCCGTGATAGCGCAGCCGCGCGGCGGCTGCGGCCAGCTGCCCGAGCAGGGTGCGCTGCGCGGCGGCCGGCATGCCGTTGGTACAGACCAATGGTGCGCAGGTCCCACCCATCCTGTCGGCCGCGATCGCGACGATGCTCGGGTTCTCACACACGAAGACGTCCCGGCCCGCGACGGCCCACGCCGGAGGATCACGCAACAACCTGCGCAACGAGAGGTGGATGGGCTCGCCTGCGGCCAGCACGCCCTCGGGTCGCCGCACCGGCAGATTGAGGCACAACGCCGGAGCGGCGAGCTCGTTCACGCTGACGCCGAGCCTGGCCCACTGCTCGCGCGGCCGCTCGCGCCAAGCCTGTTGCGCCGCCGCGGCCGCGCCAGCGTGCAACACCAGGGTGGCAACCGCCGAGCCCGCATCGAGCGCGTGCGAATCACCCAACGTCTGCGCGGCCAACTGGGCCAGCGGGATGCCGTGCGCCGGCAGTCTTGCGAGAACCCTTTGCGCCTGATCCAGGAACGATTGCGCGCTGCCCGCATCACCGGCGGCGAGCCGCTTGAGCAGTGCCGCACCGCCCGGCTCTCCGATGAGCGCTTTCAGTCTCGACTCCTGCGCCTGCTCCAGCGCCCGACCCCATGCCTGCTCGCGCGCCTTCCGCTGCGTCTTCAAGTCCTGAACGGGACCGTCGAGGATCTCGAGCGCGCGGCGCAGGCTGGACGCGAGTCCGGCGCGAGCCAGCGCGCCGTCGAGTTCTGCCAGGCGCAGACGCATCGATCCGGCAGACCCGGCGCGCCGCCCCGTCAGGCCTTCCAGCGCCCGCCGCTCGACGAGGCTCAATCGGCCAAGGGTAAACTCCCCGGCCGGCGCGCCGCGCTCGTACCGCGCGCGCAATCGCCGGCGCAGCGCCACCAACTCCGGGCCGCCGAGCAGCCGGCGCAAGCGCTCGAGTTCGGTGTCCGCATCCATGGCTTCACGAGGTCAGGTCTAGTTGCGCGTTGCGAACGGCTGCGGATACGTCTTCCGCGCCAGGGGATTGCGCGAGGGGAAACCGCGGCACAGCATCCTCCTGCCTGCGCCGCTCGCGCCCGTCCCACGTCCAACGCGTCACCAACACTGCGTCCATGCCTTCCCGTCGGATGAGCTGGCAGATCGCCAGTCCCGGCAGCTCCGGATAGCAGCCCCACTCCCGCTCGCTCGTCATGATGAAATCGAGATCGAACTCCCGGATCAACGCCATGCAGCCGGCTCGGGCCTCATCGTCTATGCCCGCGAAGGCCTCATCGAGCAGCACGACTCTCGGGGCGTGCTCGTGCGCGCCCCAGTAGTGGCTGCTGGCGCCGGCGAAAAGCGGAATCGTCAGACCCAGCGCGCGCTCCCCGCTCGAGGCGGGTCCGGAAAGCGGCCGCCACTGCCTGTCCTGTTGGCGCTGGACGCGGAACCGGTGCCAGCGGCGATAGTCCAGGGCGCGTGCGAGGCTCTCGACGAGCGTAGCGTGTTCCTCGCGCGAGCGCTCCGCGCTGACGCGTGCCTGGAGGAATTCACCCACCTGGCGGCGGTCCTCAGGCGACCAGGCGTCAGGGTTGGTCTTCAGCAGCCGCTTGCGCGCCTCGATGAGACCGGCAACCGAGCCTTCGGTGTGCTCGGGCAGCGGCTGCCAATCGAGACGGAAGCGCACGCCGGTCGAGGTCGGGCGCTTCTCCAGCTCGGCGTTGATGAGACGCACCCGCTCCTCGGTCTCGATGATGCGACGCTGGAGGTTAGCGGCGATCTCCTTCTCGAGGTGGCTCTCGAGGATCTCCCGCTCCTTGGCCGTCAGCGTGAGCCGTCTCGCCTCGATGTCGCCATCCACGCGCTGCTGCAGCGTGTCGGGCCTTTGAGGCCGATCATGGTAGAAGATGCTGACGGTCAGTCCGTAGTCGCTGACCTCCGCGATCAGCTTGTGCCCCTGCGCGGACATGGCGGTCTGCAGCTCGGCGAGATCGTGGCTGATCGCGTTCTGCACCCTGTTCCAGGCCGGCTCATCGGCCGTGACGTCGGCAAGCGCCTGCTCGGCCCGCCGCGCCGCACCGAGCGCCGCCTCGATGCCCCAGGGAGCCGCAGGATCCGGCAGCGGCACATCCGGCACCGCGACACTGAACAGGCCCGTCAGACCTGCAAACGCCTGCAGCTCATCGACCGCCTGCCGGCGCGCCGCGGCGCGCTCGGCGAGCTGCTCACGCAGGGCGTCGCGGCGCGTCTGCGCAGCGCCATGCTCGCCGGTGGCCCCGTTCCACTGCCGATGGGCATGATCGTAGGCCCTCTTGTGCCCGTCTCGGGCGGACTGGGCGAGCTGGAGGTCGCGCAGCAATTCCTCGACCACCTTGCCCACCGACTCCTGCAGGGCACCGAGCGTCTCGCGCGCCTCGAGCAACGTGCGCCGTTTGGCTGACCGCTCTTCGGTCGCGGACTCGGCATCCACACGGGCCCGCGCCTCGCGCTCGAGTTGCAGGGCGAGCTCGGCCAGCGCGCCCTGGTGCTCTCGGGCGGCGGCCACCAGCTCGCCGGCCTCGAGGCGGTAGGTGTCGAGATTCTCCGCCACGCGATCGACTCCAACCGTATCCCGGGGCAGGCGCAGAGTCTCCGCATCGCGCTCGAGCGCCGCCCGGGTGCAGGCGAGCGCGTGCTCCGCCGTCGCCCGCCGCGCATCGGCCTCTCCGAGGTTCTCCTGCGCCTGGCGGCGAACCTGCTCGGCGGCCGCCCGATCCGCGTGTGCCCGTAGCAACGGCTCATCGGATGGAGCGCTTTCCTGCTCACGGGCAGCACGGGCGCGCTGCTCATCGATCTGCGCGGCAGTCCGGTCACACTCCGCGAGAGCCGCGGCGATTTCGCCCAGGCGTGCGAGGATTTCCGCGAGGCGGGCACGTCGCGCGGCCTCGCGCGCCGCATGCCCGATGTATCGGGCTGCCGGCTTGGTCCACGCGCCTCGAGCCGGTCCCAAGCGAAACTCGCCCCGAGGCGAGATCCAGGCCTCCGTGACCTGCGGATCCTGCCCGCCGCATGCGATCGAGCCGAGGATCGCTCTGACGGTGCCGGGACTCACCGACGCAGCCAGGCCCTCCGAGGGCACCGTCGGAACCATCCAATCGGACAGTGACGGCTCGCAAGCGGTGCGCGCCGTCAACATCACATCATGCACAGTGGACTCCCAGACCGTTGCGTCGGGTGTCACCCAGGCATCCAGCAGCCCCGACGCCTCGAGCGCCGCCTCGAGGCCGGCGCGATCCGCCGGGTCCATCCCCGGGGAGAAGTCCACGAGCTGCCAGAGCGGGGCGCCCGGCCGTGCCGGGCGCCCCGCATCCCGGGTCTGTGGCGCCGGTGGCGCGGGGGTCTCACCCGTTTCCAGCCGCAACCGCTCGTTCTCAAGCTCGCCCCGCTCCGCATCCAACTGCTTGCGCCGTGCATCGAGGCTGGCCGTGCGCGCTGCGAGTTGCCGCTCAACCGCCTGCCAGGACCGGTTGAGACCCTGCCGCAGCGGGTTGGGACCGCTCAGCGCTTCGACCCACAGCGTCAGCTCGCCCAGCAGGTCTTCTGAGGCCGGTATCGAGAGCGCCGCCAGCGCGCTGACGTGAAGTGTCCAACTATGCACGAGCTGGGCGCCCGCACCCTGCAGCGCAGCGAGCGCCTGGGCGGATGCCGCCGTCGCGGCCTCGAACGCCTCGGCACGGCGCGTCTGCTCAGTTCGCGCCGCCGAGCAGACCTGGTCGGCGGCGGCGGCCTCGGCGAGCCGCTTACGAACGACGGCGACCTGCTCGCGGCGCCGCGCTTCCGCGGTGCGGGCGGCGCCGCGCAGATCATCGAGGAAACGCCCGCCTGCCTCCGTCAGTCCATCGGGAAACCCGGCCTGCGCAAGCAGGCGGGAATGAACTGCTTCGATGCCGCTCGACTCTGCGAGCCTGGAGACCTCTCGTTCGAGCGCCACCAGCCGGAATCGCGTGGCAGCGGTGTGCTCCCGGCGCCGTGCCGCAGCCTCTTGCTCCAGAGACTGGCGGGTGTGCGCCGTGGCAGCCCGTTTCTCCGCTTCTTCGAAGCTCGCGACACAATCCGCAGCCCGCTGCTGTGCGTCGGCGATTCGCCGCGCATCCCGCATGGTCGGATGAGTCTCGAGTACGCTGATGCGTTGAGCGTCGGCAGCCAGTTGCGCATCGAGTCGCTCGGTTTCCTCACGCCATTGCCCTACGGCGGCCGTGGCGCACTCGAGCGCCTCCTCGGCCGCGTGCAGCTGCCGGCTGCTCTCGTCGAAATCCGTCTGCGCCCGACGCAGTACCCGGGCTCGGCGCCTCGTAGCCACTTGCGCATAGCGCTGATAACGCCCGCCGAACGCCGAGACCGCCTTGCGCATCGCCTCGAGCCCCTCGAGCTCGAGGCGCAGCTCCTCGAGCTGTCCCATTGCGTCGGCGACCACTTCGAGCGCATCCCGATCGAGCGGCGTCAGCGCCTCGGTGAGCGCGTCGGACAGACGGTTCTCGTCGGGTTGCTTCGAGAGCTGGGGTTGGCGAAGCTGGATCAGGGTGTTGACGAGTGCCGCGTAGCGGTCGTTGCCGAGGCGGAACAGCCGCTCGTCCACGGCGCGCTTGTAATCCTGGGCGGTCTGGAAGACGTGTCCGCGGTCTCCGATGGCCTCGGCGAGCCGCTCCCGGGCAAGTACCGTCTTCTGCGGCGTCGTGAGCCACAAATCGGCGCCGATCCGCTGTTCGGTCAGGAAATACCAGGCGTCGACCCCACTGCGTCCGGCCACGGCGCGCAACCCGCAACCCAGCGTCAGGGTCACCGCCTTGCCCTCCTCGTCGATCCGCCCGAACTCGAGCCACGTATAGCCGATGCGCCGCTCGAACCGCCCGCCCATCAGCAGGTTCCACTCCATGCGCTTGTTACGGTCGCCGTCGGGCTCGATGCGCGCCGGCGTGAGGTTGGCATCGAGCAGAAACGGCAAGGTGAGCGAAAGCACCTTGGATTTGCCGGTCCCGTTGTTGCCGCGCAGCAGCAGGTGACCGTCGCGGAACCAGAACTCCTCGACGTCGTAGTGATACAGCTCCACCAGCCCGAGACGCAGTGGTTGCCACCTGCTCCGCAGCGGCCGCGGCAGATCGAACAATGGTGGCCCGGATGTCATACCATCGATTCTTCCGGCCGGCGCGCCTCGCGCACGGCGTAGCGCATCAGTGCCGGGCGCGCCGAGATGCTGCCTTGCACCCTGCGGACCAGGTGCAGCGCTTCGAGACCATCGACGGCCTGGGTCGCCAGTTCGGCCTCTGCGCCGGGCGCGCGGACTTCCTTTCGCCAGTAACGGCCATAGCGGTCGGCCGCCGTGCGCAGGTGGGCGGCCAATTCATGCATCGAATGCAGCCGCTGGGGATCGTCGCGTGAGGCTTCTGCCAGATGCTCGGCGAGAAGCAGCATCGCATGGGCGAGGGTGCCAACGGCCGGCAGTTGCCGATCCGACAGCTCGCCCTCCTCGTCGACCAACGCCAGGCCTTCGGCGCGCAGTTCCGGCACGAGGCCGGTCGCGGCCGCAAGACGCGCCGCCATGGGCCCGCGCTGACTCGCCAGGTATTGGCACTCCTCCTCGGTGAGCTCGTCGTGATAGAGCACCGGATCGTCGAGGAGCTGGCGGCTCAGGCGGTGCCGCAGCGCTGTCCGCCGCCCCTCCGTCGTGTCGGGGATGTACTCTTCGACCAAGGCCGTCAATACCTGCTCCAACCCCAGCCGCTCCGCGCTCGAGGCAATGAGACTTGCGCCGCGATGGCTTGCGGGCAAGGTGGCGAGGACCCTGCGGTTGACGTCGTAGAGCACATCGCCGGTGCGATTGACATAGGTCTCCTCGTCTCCAACGACCCGCGACAGCACGCCGTGACCCAGGAGGAAGCGGCACACCTGGACCAGCGCTCGCCGGTGATGATGCGACTCGAGAGTGAAGTCGAATCCATGCTCCCGCAGCTGCGGGTCCGCGGTGGCATCGAGGAGCTGCTCGCCGAGCTGCCGCAGGGTAATCTGGGATTCTCCGCGCTCGAGCACGGAGCAGACGAGACAGAGGAGCGCGTAGCGCTCCCGGTCGAAGTCCGGCAATCCCCGTGTGGCGTCGTCTGTGTTGGCAGGCGTTTTGTAAAGACGCGCGAACCCGCGTTCGACATGCAGACGCCACCCGGTCTCGCGCGCAAGCCACTCGCGCAGATACTCCACATGCCGGCGCACGAGCACATGCTGTTCACTACCGCCGGCCAGGAGGGGGCGCATCAGGAGCGCCCGCAGGGCCCGTTCGCGTTCATCGTCCGTCTGGCGCGCCAGGACGTCGGTCAGGCCAAGCTCCGGACCCATGGGCCTAGGCCTCCCGAATCGTGATGAGGTGGTCCCGTCCCGCGAAGCGCCCGAATTCCGTCTCGATCATCGCCTGTTCGGCCTTCTCGAGCGGCTCGAGCCGGATGAGCAGAGAGCCGTCACCCGTCAGGCGCTCGACCGGTCGGTCCGGATGGGTCTGCGACGCGAGCGCCTCCCCGAGCAGTGTCAGAAAGAGCCGGAAGGCATGCCGGTCCAGGACCCCGAGTTCGGACAGGCGCATCGGGCGACCCGTGGCGAGTCGACGGCGGGCCGCCTCCGTCTGGGCGGACTCCTCGGCGACCCGCGCGGCCAGCTGTGCTCGCTCGGCGGAGCGATCCCTGATCCGCGGCGGGGCGCCGCGTGTCGGCAGCACACCGTGCTCTCTAAGCTGCGGGAAGACTTCGATCGGCGGCGCGTCCTTCCAGGACACGGAGGTGCCGACGTCGCGGTCCTTGGGCGTCAGCGCCAGATGTCGGGCCGGAGAGAGCGCGAAGGCCGCGCGCCACAGGCGGTGCGCCTCGTCATTGCCGTTCGCCTCGAGAAACCACAGCGCCAGGCGCCGGAAGTCCGCCGCGCGATCACTTCGCCCGGCCCGGCGCTCGTTCAGCGCAGCGACGGCCTGCAACAGCCGGGGAATGGCGGCGAGGGCGCTCTTGCGCAAGAGTTCCGCCTGCGAGTAGCCCCGCCCTTCGGAGAGAAACCAGCGCCTGAGCCCCGCCCAGCGCTCCCGCCAGGAAGCCAGCCGCGCGGCCGCGGACTGCTCCTCTGCGCCGGCGTCTCCCGGCGCGACATCACGCGCCTCACGCCCGGCGGCCCGCTCGAGCAGCGCGGCCTCTCTCGAGGCCAGCGCCTCGAGAAGCTCGACGATCTGGCTCGAGCGCGTCACCAGATCGCCGATGAAGCGCTCGAGGTAATCGATCAGGCGCGACTTGAAGCTCATCACCTCGCCGGTCTCGGCCCGGGCCAGGTCGATCGAGCGGGAAAGGCCCGTCATGAACGCCTCGGCGTTGGCGGCGAGCCCCTCGAAAACATGCACGAGATCACGTAACGTCGCGTGAATCTTGGCCGCATCCATCGGCTCTTCCGCCGAGAGTTCGGCCAACGCGAGGAGTCTCGCCCGGATGTCCTCGAGTGCCACGGACTGCAGCTCGGCGCGCCGTGCCAGGGTGGCGACGAAGGCCCTCAATCCTGCCTCGACCGCCTCGCCCCCGGACGTCAGCCGGTAGAGCAGACGCTTGCGGTAGAAGTCCTCGATGGTGGCAACCCGCGCCGTATCCGGTTGCGCTTGCAGATTCCCCCATTCGACCAGCTGCGCCAGCGCCTGCTGCGCCTCCTCGAGGGTCGGTCTCTCACCCGGCCAGCGGGCCTCGAGCAGGACCTCATCGGGCCGGAGATGATGGCGGAACTGGCGCCGGGCCGCCGAGAACAGGTCCATGATGGCCCGATAGACCGCAGACTTCTCGGCCGTCACGTGGCTGAAAAGGCACGAGGCGGAAGCGGGAAGCGCAGTAGCAGCCATACGCTCTATTCTGGCATGGTTCCCGTGCATGATATTCAGCGGCATGCCGGCCGTGCGACGCGTTCGGAGCCTGCCTTGCAAAATCTGCCGATGGCCGGTATCCGAACGCACCACCTGACCCGCTGGGCCCCCTCAGCGGCGGGCCGGGGTTGATCGGGCTGCTCGCGCCGCTTCCCTCCGGTAGTGTCCGCCATCAGCCCGGAATCGCGTCCGTCATGACCGGAACGCGCACCCGAGCGCGCGCACGCGCTGGTACCCGTCGATCAGCACGAGGCGAGAGGCCGCCCGACCACCACCACCGGAGTCTGCCGGCCGATCTCGGCAACCGATGCCAGCAGGCCCCGCTCGGCGCGGCAAGTCTCCTTGCAGCTCCGCAGGCGGCACACCTGGCCGATACCCACACCGTCGCGCACGTCGGTCTCAGGTCGCTCGAGTCCCATGCTTGCACAATGCCTTGACGTCGCAACTTCTGCAGGGAAGACCTGGAGATGGATCAAACCGACGGGCCTTGAGCCCATCAACCAGTGAAACAACCTCAGCCTCTGCGCGGTGTAGTGCTGCAGCGCCTATGTCGACCGGCTGCCTCCGTGCAGCCTTCAGATCATGGACATACGCCGCCCGGACATCAAGACCTTCGCGGCGTCCCGCATCGGCGTAAATCTGCAGCTGCCATTCATAGTCGAGCGTGTCATCAGTCGCCGTCTTGTAGTCCACGATCGCCAGAGAAGCCGGTGTACCGGTGTCCTCTGCATGCAGAATCACATCCGCCCTACCAGTCAGGATCACATTCGGCAGATGCAGCTCGAACGGCCGCTCCAATGCCCAGACGCGTGCAAGGTCGTCGCTGTGACGCTCGATATAGGAATTCACCAGCCGCAGTGCCGCCTCGCGCATGACCACGTGGCTCGCTCTGTTAGCGGCAGGAAGGTAGAACTCCTGGTCGAAGATCAGCTTCAATTGCGCCGGCGAGGGCGGCACTCTGTGCCGGCGAGTAAATTCAGCAACGCCGCGCATGATGTGATGCACCGCTTTCCCATAGCCCAGTTCGGGCGCCAGACTCGGCTGAAAGCCGATCAGGCTGCGTAATCGGTAGGCCAATGCGCAATTCTTGTAATTTGCCAGCTCCGAGAAGGAAATGGCGAGCAATTCTTCTGCAGAATTTCCCGGCTCGATGACGGCCGGAAGGGGCAGGCGCTGCAGATACTCGAGCTGGCCGCCTGCGAACTCCAACAGGAATTTTGATGGCGCAACCGCGTGCTTCTTCGGGGTATCGTGCGTCGAAACCGAGAGCCAGTCCCGTGCTCTGGTCACTGCGACGTAGAACAGCCTTCGCTCGTCATTCTCGGTTCCCTCGTAACGTTTCCGATCGAAGGCGTCTTCGGGCACAAACCAGGTCTGCGGCCTGCCGGTCTTTCCCGACGGAAAGCGTTTGGCTGAAACGCAAGGCACGAACACTATCGGCCACTCGAGTCCCTTCGCCTTGTGCACGGTCGTGAGGTCCACGGCATCGAGAGTGAGATCATCCTCACCCTCGAATCCCTCGAACTCCCCCAGCGCCCAATTCTGTATATGCGCAGCAAGCCAGAAATAATACCAGTGCCCCCTGTCTGATCCGCCGACGATTTCGCCGGGCGCTTCCTCATTGGGACGGGCCCGCCTGCGTACACTTTCGTAATCTGCGAGGATGGCTGAGCATCGCGCCAGGTTTCCTAAACGAGCGACGTTCGCCGGATCCGACAGGTCCCAGTCCGGCACGCCACAGTCACCGAGAAGATCGTAGTAGCTGCCGACAAGATCCCCCGGGCCCGTTGGCGTCCTGACTTCGCTTTTCCAGACTTCCAAGCGCTTGCGAAGCAGAGCTTGACGATGCCTGTTCATGCCGAAGCACTCGGCATAATCCGCACACAGCATATCCAGAGAAACCGTGGTAGCAGACCCGTAGGCCTCAGGACGCCAGTCGTTATCCGTGAGGTACGCGAACGTACGCCCGAACAGCTGTGCATCAGGTTCCCTGAATAAACCTGTGCGCCCGCCCGGCTGGACAGGAATACCGTGCTTCCGGAATGCCTCCAAGAGGCACGGGTACGACGTCGACGATCGTACCAGGACCCCAATGTCTCGATAGCGGTAACCTTGCGCTGCCAGCCGCGTGATGGTGTGCGCAATCCGCTCTGCTTCGTCGGCCTCCGTCGGTGCGCGCCAAGTGATGACTTCCGGCTTCGCCTCTTCGCGATGTTCCTGCATCGACTTCGGCAGCCTTCCCTGTATAGTCTGGGCGAATCCATTGGCCGCCTTGATGATTCCCGGTCTACTGCGGCGGTTGATCAGCAGCTCAAAGGCAGCAACGCCCGGATAGCGTCGCGAAAATTCCACGATATTCGAAACGTCTGAGCCTCGCCATTGATAGATCGACTGATCGTCGTCCCCCACGACGCACAACTCCACCCCGGGAGCAGCGAGTCTCGCAATCAAGGACTCCTGCGCCGGATTGATATCCTGGTACTCGTCCACTATCAGGTGCTTGAGTTTCGCCTGTACAGCGCTGGTCACCTCAGGGTCATCGAGCGCGGCGACTGCAAGCTCGATGAGGCGCCCGAAGGTGAGAAGCCGGTACGCATCGAGTCGACCGACGTAGTGATCCAGGACATCCCTGAAGGGCGGACCCAGACTCGTTATCGCGATCAGCTCATTCTCGACAACCTGCGTATTTCGAACGAAATCTTTTATGCTTGCGTAGAGCTTCCCGCTCAGCGTCTCGAGCCCGATGCGCTTGCGTTCGCGCGTCAGCAGGGCGGCGAGACGATTATCGTCGAGCAGATCGTAGGTCTCGTACTTCGCCACGTGCTTGCGCAGCAGTTCGTAGCAGTAGGCGTGGATGGTACCGATGTAGCAGCCATTAAGCCTGTCAACGTACTTCTTGCCCATCCGTGCTTCGACGCGCAGCTCCGTTCGCCGCTTGAGTTCATTGGCTGCCTTCTCCGTGAACGCAAACGCCACGATGGCGTGCGGATCTGCGCCCGCTTCGATCAAGGCGGCTACGCGTTGCGACACCACCTCGGTCTTTCCGGACCCCGCGGACGCGATGATCTGCACATGGCTGCCACGGTGGCGGACCGCCCTCAGCGCATCGCCCTCAAGCTGCGGAGGTTCATTCTTCATGGCACGCTGACCGAACACATTGACCCATGGCGATCGCGAAGGCGCGTTGCCATTTAGACCGGGTCTTCGTCCCAGGGATGGACCATATCAAATAAAGATGATACATGACGGCTGCCGGCGCGAACATGACGCCGAACGCAGTTTGCGCACTGATTTCTGGTCCAACTACCAGGGGGAGGAATGTTTACAGACGACCTGATCGTGCTCGATTTCGAAACGACCGGCCTGAGCCCGCGCAGCGGAGATCGCATTACCGAGGTTGCCGCAATGAAGATCAAGGCGGGCAAGATCGTCGATCGCTATCAGTCCCTGGCCAATTGCGGAGTGCGGATTCCGGCATTCATTGCTGGCCACACAGGCATCACCCAGGCCATGGTGGACGCGGCGCCTCCAGTTCGCAGGGTAATCGGCGAGCTGCTCGAATTCATCGGCGCCACAGCCATAGTCGCTCACAACGCCAGCTTCGATCAGCGCTTTCTCGATAGCGAATGCGAATTGATGGACCGCCGGAGGGCAGACTCACCGTTCATCTGCTCTATGCGAGTCTCACGAAGAATCTACCCTCAATTTCCGAGCCACGCGCTCGGAGCGCTCGCACAACGACTGAACATCTCGTACCGTGGTGCTGCCCATCGAGCCGAAGCGGACGCCGAGGTGACGGCGAATGTCGTCATCAAAATCGGTCAAGATCTCCGCTTCCGGCACAGAGGGCTGTCTCCGGATTCGCACCTCCTGCGACAGATCATGGACATGCCCGTCGCCATGGCCGGGAAAATCCTCAATCGCCGAGCCGCGCATTTTGCTGCCGAAGCAGGCAGGCCTCTACCGGTACCGCGATGAAGGACATGTTGAGCAGGTGGGCCGCGGCCCGATGTGTCTGGCGCATCGAGCGGGCGAGGCGCTCGCGGAAGCGCTGGTAGGGCCAGCAGAACTGGCTGTACTGGTAGGCCCGCTCATCGTGGGCGGCGCGGTACTCCTCCCAGAGCAGCTTCAGCCTCACCTCTTTACGCTGGAGCTCCTGGTGTACGTACGCGTAGTCGACGTGCGTGTATCGCTCGAGCTTGACGACTTGGGAAAACAGCCGCCGCTCGAGGGCGGCATCATCGAGCTCGTCGGGCACCGGTCAGCCCAGACTCTGCTCACTCGCCCGCTGCCCATACTTGCTGACCGCGCCCTTCGACGGACCGGTGGCCGCCGCGACCCGCTCGTGACTCAATCGCGCCGCGAACTTCAGGGGCAGAACTTTTTTGATTCGTGTCCTTCCGGCAAGGATGCGTGACCGGCGACGGTGGAGGTCGGTAGCGTTGCGAGCACGCCCATTCCGGGCGATGGGAGCGACGCATGAGCAGAACCGAGAGCGATCAGCCGGCGGATTTGAG
>JAJYTX010000515.1 GCA_021792815.1 Pseudomonadota bacterium | reverse complement strand
CAACCCGCCGTTCTCCGACCGCGTGGTGCGGGCAGATCCCGCCACCCGATCGCTCGGGCTGCGGCTCCATGACTACTTCATTGCCCGCTCGATCGCGCGGCTGCGCCCCGGCGGCCTCGCGCTGTTCATCACCAGCACGGGCACAATGGACAAGGCCGGCATCACGGCGCGCGAACATATCGCCGGCATGGCCGATCTGGTCGGCGCGGTGCGCCTGCCCGAGGGCAGCCTGCGCGCCAGCGCGGGCACCGACGTGGTGATCGACGTGCTGGTGTTTCAGCGCCGGGGATCCGGCCAGTCTCCGGCGGGCGCGGCCTGGATCGAGCTCGCCCCGGTTGCGGCAGCGGCCGATGATGACGGAGACGAGGCCGGCTCGCCCGGCATCCAGGTGAACCGCTACTTCGCCGAGCATCCGGAGATGGTGCTGGGCGATCACGCGCTGCGGCGCGGCATCTACGGCCCGGCCCCGACCTATACCTGCCGCCCGCGCCAGGACGGCACGACCCTTGAGACCTTGCTGACCACGGCTCTCGACCGCTTGCCCGCCGGCATCTTCGTGGCATTGGCAGAGTCCGTGGCGGACGGGGACAGTGGCGAGGAAACCGGAGGGCGCGCCGGCACCGCCGCCGACGGCGCCACCATCAAGGAAGGCTCCTACCTCCTCGGCCAGGACGGCCGGCTGATGCAGGTCGTGGACGGCGCGCCGCGGCCCGTCGCGATCAGGCAGGGCAAGGCCAGCGACGGCATCCTGGCCCGCGACGCGAAGATCATCCGCGCCCTGCTGCCGATCCGTGACGCGGTGCGCGAGGTGCTGCGCGCGCAGGCCGCCGACCAGCCCTGGGCGCCGGCGCAAATCCGGCTGCGCATCGCCTATGGCACCTTCGTCCGCGGCTTCGGGCCGATCAACCACACCGTCGTCTCGGTTGCCGCCGATCCCGAGACCGGCGAGGAGCGCGAGACGCATCGCCGGCCCAACCTGGCGCCGTTCGCCGACGATCCCGATTGCTGGCTGGTCGCCAGCATCGAGGACTACGACCTGGAAAGCGGCCTCGCGCGCATGGGGCCGATCTTCCGCGAGCGGGTGATCGCGCCGCCGGCGCCGCCGCTGATCGCGACCGCGGCCGACGCGCTCGCCGTCACCCTCGACGAGACCGGCCGCGTCGATGCCGACCACCTGGCCGAGCTGCTGGACCGTGATCCCGAAACCGCCCTCGCCCAGCTCGGCGAGGCCGTGTTCCGCAATCCGGAGACGGATGCCTGGGAGACGGACGACGCCTACCTGTCGGGGTCCGTCCGCACCAAGCTGGCGATCGCCGAGGCGGCGGCGGAACGCGATCCGCGCTATGCGCGCAACGTCGCCGCCCTGCGGCTGGTGCAGCCCGAGGATCTGCGGCCGTCGGACATCACCGCGCGGCTCGGCGCGCCGTGGATTCCCGTCGCCGACATCGAGGCGTTCGCGGCCGAGGTGATGGGCACCGCGACGACGGTGCGGCACACCGTCGAGATCGCCTCCTGGTCCGTGGACGCCGCGCCGTTCGCCTGGACCGCCGCCGGCACCTCGGAATGGGGCACTGCGCGGCGCAACGCCGGCTGGCTGCTGCATGATGCGCTGAACAGCGCGACACCGCAGATCTTCGACACCGTGGTCGAGGACGGGGTGGAGAGGCGCGTCCTCAACAGCGAGGCAACCGAGGCCGCCAAGGAGAAGCTGGCCAGGATCAAGGCCGCGTTCAGCGACTGGGTCTGGACCGATCCGGACCGCACCGACCGGTTGGCGCGGCTCTACAACGATCGCTTCAACAACCTGGTGCCGCGCCGCTTCGATGGGCGGCACCTGACCCTGCCCGGCGCCAGCGGCATCATCCGGCTCTATGAGCACCAGAAGCGGGTGATCTGGCGCATCGTCGCCGCCGGCGCGACCTATATCGCCCACTCGGTCGGCGCCGGCAAATCCTACGCCATCGCCGGCGCGATCATGGAGCAGAAGCGGCTCGGCCTGATCGGCAAGGCCATGCTGGTCGTGCCCGGGCACTGCCTGGCGCAGGTGTCGCGCGAGTTCCTGCTGCTCTATCCGGCCGCCCGCATCCTGGTCGCCGACGAGACCAACTTCGTGAAGGCGAAGCGGTCCCGCTTCCTGGCGCGCGCGGCGACGGCGAGCTGGGACGCGGTGATCATCACCCACGCGGCGTTCCGCTTCATCCCGGTGCCCTCCGGCTTCGAGCGCGAGATGATCGCGGAGCAGATTTCCGCCTGTGAGGCCATCGCACTCGGCCCCAATGGCGATGACCGCATCACCCGCAAGCGCCTCGAGGCGGCGAAGGAAAAACTGGCCGAGAAGCTGGCGGCGCTCCAGGGCCGCCGCGACGACATGGTGACCTTGGAGGAGATCGGCATCGACCAGATCATCGTCGACGAGGCGCAGGAATTCCGGAAGCTCAGCTTCGCCACCAACCAGGTCAACCTGAAGGGCGTCGATCCGGACGGCTCGCAGCGGGCCTGGGATCTGTTCGTCAAGGCGCGCTACCTCGACCGCAAACGGCCCGGCCGTCTCGGGCAGCCCGGCCGCGCGCTGATCCAGGCCTCGGGGACGCCGATCACCAACACGCTGGGCGAGATGTACACCTTGCTGCGGTTCCAGGCGCCGGAGGCGCTGCGGGAGCGGGGCGTGCATGAGTTCGACGCCTGGGCGTCGGCCTTCGGCGACACCAGCACCGAGCTGGAG
>JAJYTX010000514.1 GCA_021792815.1 Pseudomonadota bacterium | reverse complement strand
TTCCGATCTGTTGCCCAGGGAAACCTCGCTTTTGTGACACGCCTTGCCCGGCGGCGCAAGCCTCGCGCCATGCGATCCCCCAGCCGGCGCACATCACGCCGAAATCAAGGGGACTAGGGCGCTTGGCGGGCCCAGGGTCGGCCCGCGATGCCCGGGAGACCCAGCGCAGCGTGCCCCCGGCGCTGCGGACGGCGGCGGATCTTCGCTGGCGCGCCGGCCGAAGTCCCCATGTGCGGATCGTCACGAGGCGTCCGTTCCGAGCGCGTCCTCCAGCGCCGCCGTCAACGGCTTCAGAAAGAAGGACTCTTGCGGCACGAGCCGCGGCGTGATGCCGTGACGACGCAATGTGTCGGCGACGACCGGGCCCACGGCAGCGACCCATGTGTGACGCAGCGCCGATCGGACGGTCTGCTCGGATGCGACGGCGATCAGGCGCTCGATCTGCGCGGAGCTGGTGAACGCGACGGCATCGATGGCATCCGCGTGCAGCTGCTCGAGCAGCGTGAGCACTGCCCCATCTTCCGCGGCATCCGCGTAGACATACGGTGCCACGGTCCACACCTGCGCGCCCGCGCCCTGCAGAAACTCCACCAGCGGGAGATTCGGCTCCGTGCCGTAGAGTTGTACGCCGATGCGTCGGCCCTGCAAGGCCTGCGCGCGCAGCGCCGCGATCACTCCGCCGGTGGTGGCTGGTTCAGCCGCGAAATCCGCCTTCATCCCGATCTCGCGCAGTACCTTTGCGGGCTTCGGTCCGCGCGTGATCTTGCGGATGCGCGCCAGCGCCGCGATGAAGCGCGGACGCAGCTCCGGCTCGTGCCGCTCGATGCAGGAGAGAATGCGCCGCAGCCCCTCACCCGTGAGCAGGATCAGGTCATCGAGCCCGTCCTCGGCGAGCCGCCGGCTCCACTGCAGCACGGGCTGCGGCTCCGGAGCGTCATGGATCGCGACCATGGGGCAGCGGATCACGCGCGCACCGCGCCGCTCCAGAAGCCGGGCGAAGACCTCGGCCTCCCGGGTCTCGGGAACGGCGATCGTGCGGCCGGCGAGCGCTGCGGGGCTCATGAGCGCGACGCGACCCGCTGCCCGTCTGAATCGCCTTCGGCTTCGGCCATCTGCATCTGTACACGCGTGACCGGTAGTGCCAGCTGCCCGCCATGTCGTCTGATGATGCGCGACGCGTTGAGCAGAACGTCTTCCTGCACGGCCAGTGATTCGGCCCACTGGATCGTTCCGGCGAAGCAGTAGACCAAAATGTCGAGAGAATGAGTGCCGTAATTGGTGAAATACACCAGTTCGCTCTGAGCATGATCGATGCCGGGATGATTGCGGATATAGGCGCGCAGCTCCGCGAGAATCCCCGGCAATCGTTCCACGTCGGAATAGCGCACCGGCAGCGTCTGCTGGATGCGTCTCGCCTGCATCCGCGGTGGTGTCTCTACCACATTGGTGTTGAACACATGGTTCGGAACGTAATACGGGTAGGTGTCGAACCCTCGCAGGCGCGTCGACCGCCAGCCGATGTGCTCCACCGTGCCCGAGATGTTCATCTGGGGCAACACGATCCATTCACCGATCTTGAAGGGCTGATCCAGGTAAATCACCACCGCCCCGAAGAGATTGGACACCACGCCCTGGGCGGCGAAGCCGATCGCGATTCCCGCGACTCCCCCCACGGTGAGCAGACTCGTGATCGGGAAGTGCAGCGTACGCAGGATCATCAGGCCGATGAGCGTCACCAGCCCCAGGCGGGCAAATTTCCCTGTCAGGTCGTACACCATCGGGTCCAGCTCATGGGCGCGCGGACGCCGGATCAGCGGATAGATCCTGATGAGGTTCCAGCCCGCCCAGGCAATCACCACGAGAATGCCGACGCGCAGCATCGGATCCAGCGTGTGAGAAAGCAGCTTCGCGTGGATGCGCGAGTTCACCAGCAGGCCGATCAGATAGGCGCCGCACAGCATGATCAGGGCGAGCACCGGGGAATGCGCCGAGCGATATACCGCCTCGCGCAGCGGTTCCGTCCGGCCCTGCGATCTGCGGATCAGGCTCAGGCCTGCCAGCCGCAGCAGCACGACGAGCAGCACCGACATCGACACGATGACCGCGGCGTGAATCAGCAGACCTCGATCAGAATCAAACCATTGCGTAAATGACATAGGCGAATCTCGGCCGAAAAGTACCGCTGAGCGTGCGTATGACAGCGAGGACTATTTTCCGCAGGGCTTTGCGCCTGCGCAACGGGCACCACAGAAAGGCTCGCGCTCGCGCTCGCGGATCAGCGACGACTCGTCAACCGGACGGGCCCGCCGCTGCACCGCGGGGGGTGGCGCGGCAGGCCGGATTTCAGGAACGCGGCATCGTGCCCAGGATCAACTCCGCCGCCTTTTCCGCGATCATGATGGTCGGCGCATTGGTATTGCCGCTGACGAGCGTCGGCATGATGGAGGCATCGACGACCCGCAGGGCGTCGATGCCTCGCACTCGCAGCTCCGGGTCCACGACAGCGTATTTGTCGTGGCCCATCCTGCACGTCCCGACCGGATGATATTCGGTTTCCGCAGCGGAACGGATGAACTGGCCGAGAGCGGCATCCGATTGCCGCTCCGCGCCGGGGAATACCTCGGCGCCGAGGTAAGGGCGCAGGGGGGACTGCGCATAGATGTCGCGGGCGCGGCGGATGCCGGCAATCAGCGGCGCGAGATCGGCCGGATCCGACAGATAACGGGGAT
>JAJYTX010000014.1 GCA_021792815.1 Pseudomonadota bacterium | reverse complement strand
ATGTAACCCGGCTCGACACCATTCACCGTAATACCCTGACGCGCGAACTCCAGTGCGGCGGTACGGATCAGCCCGTTCAGGCCGCTCTTCGATGCCGCATAGTGCGCCGTGCCCGGCATCGCCACGTTCGGACCGGTAACCGAGGAAGTAAACAGAAATCGGCCGCCACCCTGTCTGCGAAGATGTGGCACCGCCTCGCGAATGAACCAGAAGCCCGCCTTGAGATTTACCGCCAGCGTGCGCTCGAGATCCGCATCCGAAAGCTCCTCGAGCGAACGGATCGGATAGACGGCCGCATTGTGGACCACGATATCGAGCCGGCCGAATCGCTCCACGGTCTGAGCAACCACCCGCCGCACCTGATCCACTTCGCCCACGTCGGTCTGACTGAACCAGGCCGTCCCGCCCTCGCCGCAGATCGCCTCCGCGACGGCGGCGCCGTTACCGGCGCTGCGCGTGGCGATCACCACCCGGGCGCCGGAACGCGCGAATGTCCGTGCGATGCCCTCACCGATCCCCTGGCCGGCGCCGGTTACGATAGCGACTTTCGCTGACAGATCAACTTGCATGAACGTACCTTTCAATGTGCCGACGCCCGGCCGAATGCTCTGCATACGCCCCACCGCCCTGATCGACACCGGTCAGTCGATGCAACAGCCATACGACCTCTTCGCGTACCTCACCGCAGTCACCGGACCGTCATCGGAATGCGTAACTGACGTCGACGCCCGCGGTAAGCGGTTGGCTGACCACGTAACGCGAATAGGCCGTGTCCTGCAGGGATAACTGCGGCTGTGGATCGATCAGAACGATATTGTTCGTGAGGTTGTTCACGAACACCGCCGCCGACCAGTGGTCGCCGCCACTGCGCTCCCCTCTGATTCCGAAGCGGAAGTTGGCGATCCCGTAGCCGGGCAAATGCACCAGGAGCTGCCGCATGGTGAGCAACGTGGCCGTCACGCCGAAAGGCAGATCTGTCCGGCTGCCCGTGTAATCCTCTTCGAATGAACCGAACAGGGACAGGTCGTTACCCAGATAGTGCTTCCATCCCAGAATGGCCGATCCGGAAAATTGCGGCGTATCCGGAATCTGCAACCCGGATGGATAGCCGGCAATCGCGGTGCTGTGGATGAACCTGGCGTCCACGTAGCTGGCATTGAGCGACAGCTCGAACCCTCCGGGGAGCAGGGTCTCCAGCTGACCCTCGACGCCCTTGATGCGGGCGTCACCCCCATTGACGGTCAGGCCCCAGCCTGCAACGTTGGTGGGTACCTGTGGATGATACCAATTCTCCAGGTATCCATCGAGATTCAGCAGCAATCGGTGGTGGAAAAACGCGGACTTCTCACCGAGCTCGTAGCTCCACAACGAGTCCGAGCCGTAGCTGAGCGGCGCCCTGAGAAATACATTGGGATTGCAGCTGGCCGTGAGCAATACCTTTTCCTGAAGCCCGCATTCATTGGCCACCTCCGGGCCGAACAGCGGATTGGTGGTGTTGGCCGGCACGACCGGCACCGGCCCGGTGGTCACGGTGGCACCGCCGAGACGAAAGCCCTTGTCGATCCTCGCGTATATCATGTGATCCCGGTCGATGTTGTACGTGACGGTGAAACTCGGGACCGTGCCACTGGCCGCAATCGAAGTGCCGAAGTTGAATGGCACGTTGTTCCCCTCTATTCCCAGCGCGCTGAACGCGCCATGGCCCGTGCCCATTTGACTCAGACTGTAGTGGTAGTGGCGAAATCCGGCGGCCAGCGCAAAATGCGGCGAGAGCCGCCAGACCACATGCCCGTACACCGCGTTCTGGATCATGTTCTCGGGCACGCTGGCAACGAAGAAATTGGTCCCCCCGAGTATCGGGGCGGCCTGCGGACCGATAGAGGATATGTCGTCTTCGGAATAGAGATCCTGGTAAAAATAGCCCGCCACCCATTGAACCGGGCCGGGAGCGGTGGAGGTGAGACGAAATTCATCGGAGATCTGCCGGGAATAATCCTGCTCCAGATTGCTGGAGCCCCTGACACTCTGACAGGGCCCGATTCCGCCTGCAGCCGCGTCGTACACCGGGATGCCGATTGCCCCAGCAATCATTTCGGTGCAGTCCTGCATCATGATGAAGTTCCGGTGCCAGAATCCGGTCGCCGAGGTCACTGAGAACGTGGGAAACTGATACACCGCCTTGAGGCTGCCGAAACTCAAGCTGTCGGTCTGCGGCTCCGGCGAGCTGTAGATCTCCCAGTGCGCGAGAATCGCCGGCGTCGCAGGGTGGGTCGGCAGCCCGTTCACGTCGGCGGCCGGCGGCGCACCTTGCTGGACCAGCTGGTACATCGCCATCGGCTCGATCGTGAGATTCTTCACCGGCTTCCACAGCAACTCGACGCGGGTCGAGTCGATCCGCGTCGTGTTCACGCCCTTCAGGTTTTCCTGCAGTGGTGCGCTGTAGAAATTGCCCGGGCGACTCAGATTCGGATACACCCCGGAATCGACTGCAACGGCTCCGTCCTGGATCACGCGCCGTCCGACCCAGCCGCTGTCGTTGGTGAAGGATCCGACGATGCGCACTGCCGCCGTCTCGCCCAGCGGGAGATTCATCATGCCGTTTTCCTGATGATTGAGGCCTCCCCCGGAGATGGTATCCGACAGTACTTCCTCGGTGCTGGCCGAGAACGCACCGAGCTGCGGTCTGTTGGGCAGCACCCTGATGGTTCCGCCCATGGAACTCGACCCGTAGAGCGTGCCCTGCGGCCCACGCAGCACCTCGACCCGCCTCACATCGTACAGGCCAAGGTTCATCAGGTTCTTGCCGAACTGGGAGCCCATGGCGGTCGACAGCGGTATTTCCCCGAAATACATGCCCACCATCGAGGAGTTCCCGCCCTGGGAGTTCAGCCCCCGGATCTCATACTCCTCTTCTCCCGGCCCACCGGAGTTCCGCACCGCAATGCCAGGCACAGAGCGCACCAGACTGTCGACGCTCAACAGACCTCTCGACGCAATCTGCGACGCCGTGACCGCCGTAATGCTGATGGGGGTCGTCTGAACCGTAGTCCGCTCCCGGGTCGCGGTAACGACGATTTCCGCGAGTCCATTCGGGGCGCCAGCTGCGCCGGCGAGCTCGGCCGCGGGCGTCGCATGGGCGCCGACTGTCCCAAGAGCGAATGCCACGGCCCACACCAATTGAGTTTTTCGAATCATGGACTTGGCTCCCGAAACGTTCCGATATGAATCCCCAGCCCCATTCCGCAGCAGCGCGCCGCCGGGAGCCGGCTTGAACCACCCAGCGAGTGACTGGCCGGTGGCGCCCGATCCGCACCCGGGGGGCGTTTCGGGTCCGTTCCCTCGGCTGGCATGGCGACCGCGTCTGCCGCAGGCGAAACGCATGGTTCAGCCTGCCGTGTGCACCGTGGCCCGCTGGTGGCTTCGAACGAAAAAAAGCACCAGCGACACCGCCAGACCGACTACGCACCACGACAGCACCGCGGGCCGCGACTGGTAGCAGGCTGCGGCGACAGTCAGGGCAAGCAGCGTGCCGAGCGTAGCCATCACCGGCCCACCGACGGCACGGTACGGCCGTGTGAGGTCCGGTTCAGCGTAGCGCAGCCGGATGAAAGCCCCGAGCACGAAGATATACGAGATGCTGACCAGGAATATGAACACGAGCATGACGGTATCCGGCTGAAAGGCGGCCGAAACGATCCCAAAGACTCCAGTCAGCACCAGCGCCACCCAAGGGGCGTGTCTTCTGTTCGTCACGGCGAGCGCCGCCGGCAGATCGCCCGCTCGTGCAAAGTGGAAGAGCTGTCTGGATGCCGCGTATGTCAGCGAAAAGAACGTGCCCATCAGGGCGACCAATGCACCCACGCTCACCATGTCCGTCATGAGTGCCGCGCCGGGAACTCGCGGATGCAACATGATGGCGGTGAACAGCGGATCGTCTGACGTCGCCAATCTGCCGACTCCGGCGCCGCCGGTCGCCAACACCAAGGTGGTGAGCCCGAGCGTGGTGGCCACCAGCACCGCGACGGCCAGGGCTTTCGGAATGGTCCGGCCCGGCTCCTGGGCTTCTGCGGCCGCCTGGGCGGACTGCTCGACGCCAAGGAACAGAAACAGCGCGAACGGCACGCACTCCAGGATCGACGCGGCCGTCACATGCCGGGTCGCGCCTGGATGGCCCATCAGGTTGGTCGCACTGAAGTGCGGCGCGGTGTACAGATAGAAGGCGACGAGCACAACGACCACGATCGCGCCGGTCAGCACTGTCAGGCCAGCCACCTCGCGAGCGCCGCGCAACTGCAAGCCGATGATCAGCGCGAACATGCCGAGCTTGATCGACCATCCACCAGTGCCGACCATGGAGTGGAAGTATGCGGTCGAAAATGACGCGGCAAGTCCCGTTCCGACGACGAGCGCAGTGGTCAGCGAGACGCCACAGATATAGCCAGCGGCCGGGCCGAAGGCCTGGCGGACGTAATGATCGAATCCCGCTCCACCGGGAAACGACGCTGCGAGTTCGGCCAGGCACTGAGCGAGGACGAAGAACAACACCGCCATTGCGACGGCGGCAATGACCATGTCGGTCCAGCCGCCGACGGCGAGCCCATAGTTCCAGCCCGCGAAGTTTCCGGAGATGGCGATCGCAATGCCGAGCGCCGAGGCGCGCTTCCAGCCCAGAGCCGAATGCTCCAGGGCGTGAGCATCTGCCACGGGTGGACTATCCATGCAATTCGGCGTCCACGGATGCGGCGCCGGCGCTGTGCAGCGCCGACGCATGCGCTCGTGAGTGGTGTCCCGCCGAGGTGCCAGCGTGTCTGACGGCGCGCCCAGGTACTGCCTCGCGTCTGCCGCGAACCTGCGTCTGCTCGGCCTCGAGGCGTTTTCCTGGACGACAGGATCCCCTCCGGCACAGGGCAACTGTGGTACTCAACGCACCCCCCATTTGTAGCACCTACCACGCTAGCATAGCGTCGCCCAATTTACTGGTCAAGTGTTCATGAATGGACGGCTGACCAGCGTTTTCGGTCTTCGGCCGGGCGGCACACGAGGGATACTTGGGGCGCCGCGGCACTGTTCAGTGGCCCGCATCCCGACCTGCCTGGCTCCGGACATGCACGGTCTCGCTGGGTTGCGCCTGCATATGCCTGAATTCATCCCGAACCGGCGACGACGCTCCAGCAGAAGCTTGCCGCAAACGTTCCCGTCTGGAGGTCGCGACGGATGGCATGCGTCGTCGCACAGCCCCGTGGGCAGCCCCCGCGAACATCCGCCGGAGCAACCCACCGGCCGGCCCGTTGTCCCTGGAAGACGGTACGGCACCGCACGATCGGCTGTGCGCCATGACTCTGACGTTCTTCCTGAAATCGAATCTTTGAATTCTAAAATAAGTTCCGATATATTGATTGCCGCGGAGGGGAACAAACCGAAGTTTTGCAGGCGGCCGAGACCTCTCACCCCGGTTGATAGCACGATCGTCCGAACGGTCAGGGGGCGAGCCCGGATGAGCGTACTGCGCGAGTCAGGAGAGATCCAGGATCCCGAACTGCCGAGGGTGCACCTGGCGGGCAGGAGCGGCGGCATCGCGCGACGTTCGCCCAAGGCGTCACACCGCCGCGCGCAGCGCGTCGCCGGCCGGGGTGCACGCTGTTCGTGCTGCGGATGCGGACCGCAGCCGAAGAACAATGACTGACTCTTGCCTGGGTGTTTTGAGGTTGTTCGGTAGGCGTCTTGCGCAGCCAGCCGAGGCTCGCGACGCCTGCCGTTTGCTCACAGTAGGCATTTCGTCACCGGCGTTCCGAACGCCCCGCGCTTGCTCAGGTTGACCGATTGGGGGATCCGAGGTTGGACGCTGAACCGATTCGCGGCGACCCGGGAGGGTTCGGGGCCGGACACCGGTTGATGACGGACGGCGTGGCGCCGCAGCGTCGGTCGACGTCCGTCCCGCGATTCGACGACCCGTTGATCGGGGTCCACGATATCCGACAGCGCGGTTCCTGCCGTAATCCGCAACTCAATGTTCAATGGCGGGCAGTCGGCCCGTACGAGGTCACGCTGAATTTGTCCAGCCACTTCTGCGGTTGGCTCGTTTCCCCTTCCCCGCTCTGATCGCGAGGCCGGCATGATCGAAATCAGCTCGGGAGATCTGGCGTATATTCCGAATCCTCACCGGATCGGCCACACGAATACCGTCCACGGCGCCATTCATCTGATGAGCGGATTGACCTGTCCGCACCGTCTGCACCCGCTGGATCGCCATGCACGCACGTTCAATTGCGTGTTCTCCGCAGCCGACCTCGGCGAATGCGCGCTGTTCTACGTGCAATACGGTTTCGACGTCGCCATCGAGGTGGGCTGCGTCAAAGACTACTTTCTGGTCGAATGGCCCATTGCCGGCGAAGGGTATCTGCACAGCGGTGCGCGTTGCGTTGTCACGTCCCCCCATCACGTCACGATTACCTGTCCCTCCGAGGCGACCGAAATGAGAATGACGGCACAATGCCGACACCTCACGGCACGCATTTCCCGTCAGGCGGCCGAAACGATCCTGGCCGAAAAGCTCGGCCGGCGCCTGCAGAATGAGTTGCGGTTCGACTTGCCGATCGCCGCCGATTCCGCCTTCGCACGGGCCTGGCAGCGGCTGCTGGGACACATCTGCCAGCTTTCCGCGTCCGCGCCCGAAGTTTTGCAGTCCATGGAGATGCGGCACCAGTACTCGCGAACGATGCTCGAGCTGCTGTTGCTTCACGCGCCCCACAGCTACACGTCAGCGCTCCGGGCCACTCTCGATCGATCCGTCCCGTGGTATGTACGGCGTGCGCGCGAGTATATCAAGAGTCATTTGCCCGAAATCCATTCGGTAGCTGAAGTTGCCTCCCACGTCGGCACCTCGACCCGAACACTCCAGCTCGGGTTTCGGCAGGCGTATGGCAAGACGCCGGCTGAATTCCTGCGGCGCGCCCGAGTTCAGGCTTTGTACCGGTCACTCCTCTCCGCCGAGCCCAATCAGAACGTGACGGCACTGATGGAGAATGTGGGAATCGTCAATTTCGGACGCTATGCCCGCTACTATCGCCAGCAATTCGGCGAGACGCCCTCGGCCACGTTACGTCGCGGTATGGCCAGCAGCTGCGATTAAGACTCCGTGGACTCCAGGCCGCCATCGAAGCCGAGCGCTGCACGAAACACACGGATCGCATGGCGAGTTCCGCGACGGATTCCGTGGCCGCGACCGCGACTTCCCGCCGGCCATTTTTGCCTCCGACCGAAGATGACCCGGCTGGAATGTGCGATGGCGGCGTGTCGGTACGATCGCGGCGCGGTATGCGGCACCTGGCTCCTGCCCGGCGACATGCCTGCGCACCACGACCCTGGACGATCGACTTTCATTGCTGATGGCGTACTGCCGGTTCGCATCCCGGCTCGCAGCCGCGCGCGCCCGGCGATACGCTCGTCCACCAGCCCGCCACGGTTCGCCTGGCGGCGCATCGTCAGACCTGAGTGGCGCCTGAGCACATGTGCAGGCCCTGAAATTGCCGCGAAACAGACGGATGACGTTCCGCCGTCCGGCGTACACGTCCGCCCGGCGAAAGCGCATGGGAATCCAGACCTCCTGGTGGCACCACCTCCAGTCGCCATGACAAAGTACGAGAATGTGTCGACATCCCGCGGCAGCACGCAAGCGCCATCGAGTGACCGATCGACGGCTTGCCCCCGCAAGGCCGTACGGCGGGCGCGGCCGCCGCACGCAGTGACTGCCTCCGTGTCGCTGCCTCGAAGGCGTATGCTGCCGCAGCGGTCCGCGATGTGGCGTTTTGAATCACCAATTTCCGACGGCTGGAACGATCGACGATGATTTCGAGCACCGGCACGAGCAGCGAGCGTGGAACGAGTGAACGGGCACGACTGTTCGCAGCGATCCTGATCGGCGTCATCGGGCCGGAGGTCTTCATCGTACAGCCCGGATTCGTCCAGGGCCTGGTGACGCAACTGGGGTTTGGCAGTCAGGGGGCGGGGTATGTGGCCTCCATTGAAGTCTGGGGAATCACGGCCACGACGGTCCTGATGACATTTTTCTCCCATCGCTTCAATTGGCGCATCGTCACCGCCGTCTCGTTGATCGCCATGGCAATCGCCAATGCGCTGTGCATCGGGGTGCACGACCACGCGTGGTTCGTGGCGCTCCGATTCCTGGCTGGAGCGGGCGCCGGCGGCCTGGTGTCGTTGAGTTTCACCACCATCGGCATGACGTCGAGCCCTGACCGCAATTTCGGCGTTCTGATCGCCTGTGTGATGTTTTACGGTGCGGCGATGCTGTATCTGATGCCGGTGGCGTACGCGCATACCGCCATGGCAGGCCCGCTGGCGTTCTTCGCTGTCTTTCCGCTCCTCGGGCTGCCGTTCGTGAAGGCGCTCCCGCGCAACGGCCATGCCGAGGCAGCCGCGGCCCCCGACGCGATCAACGTTCCCGGCCGGTTGCAACTGTCCGCGGTCGTGGCGATGTTCGTGTACTTTACCGCCCAGGGCGTGGTCTGGGCCTACCTGTTCCTGATCGGGACTGCGGCCGGACTCGGCGAACAACAGGTGGCAACCGGATTGATGCTGTCGCAGATCGCCGGTGTCGCCGGCGCGCTGTTACCCGCCTGGGCGGGGCATCGCTACGGGCATCTGCGACCGCTCACCATCGGCATTCTCGGCGGCGCCGGCTGTCTGTTGCTCTTATTCGGCCAGATGAGCTACGCCGCCTATGCATTCGTGGTCTGCCTGTACAATCTGCTGTGGAATCTGACCCAGCCGTTTCTGCTCGGCGCGATGGCGAGCTTCGATCGCAGCGCACGCCTCGTGTCCTATGCCGTCGCAGCGCAGATGCTCGGACTCGCCATCGGTCCGGCTCTGGCCGCGGCGACTCTTGTGCCCGGAAGCTACACGAACATCAACAAAATCGGCGTGGTGCTCTTCGTGTTGAGTTGGCTGGCGATTCTACCGCCGGTGATCGCGCGTCGACGCCTGAGCGCGGCCGGTCGAAACGCCGTAGCATGAACCGCCTCATTTGCCGGAAGCCGTATGCGCGATGACGAATTACTCAGGCGACGTATCGGTGTCCTCGGACGCAATTCGCCGCTGTTCTACGACAAGCCGCTGCAACTCGTGCGCGGCGAAGGCGTCTGGTTGTGGGATGCGCAAGGGAAGCGCTACCTGGATGCTTACAACAATGTACCGCACGTGGGTCACTGCCATCCGCGCGTAGTGGATGCATTGTGCAGACAGGCCATGACGCTCAACACACATACCCGCTACCTGCATGAGACCGTCGTGGTGTATGCGGAGCGATTGCTCGCGACATTCGACGCACCGCTGGCGAAAGTGCTGTTCTGCTGCACCGGCACCGAGGCGAACGAGCTGGCCCTGCGGATGGCACGGGAAACCACCGGCGGACTGGGCGTCATCTCGACCGACTTCGCGTACCATGGCAACTCGGCCGCAGTCAGTGCGATCAGTTCGGTATTCACCCCGCGGGAAAAACGTGGACCCTACGTGCGCAACATTCCCGCACCGGACCCCTACCGTGACCGCAACGGCCGCAGCGATGCGCAGCTCACGCAGACGTATGCCGACCAGGTTCAGCAGGCCATCGAGGATTTCGCACGCAACGGGCTGGGCTTCGCCGGCATCCTCCTGTGCTCCGCGTTCTCGAGCGAGGGGCTGCCGACGCTGCCCGCAGGCTACCTGTCGCGGGTCGCGACCCTCAGCCGCGCCGCCGGCGGTCTGTTCATCGCCGACGAAGTCCAGGCAGGATTCGGACGGTTCGGCAGCCACATGTGGGGCCACCAGACGCATGACGTCATTCCCGATATCGTCACGCTCGGGAAGCCGATGGGGAACGGACATCCACTCGCCGGCGTCGTGGCCAGCAGTGATCTCGTGGAGCGATTCACGGGCGAGAACATGTATTTCAATACTTTTGGCGGCAATCCGGTGTCGTGCGCCGCGGGCCTCGCGGTTCTCGATGTGCTGCGCGACGAACGTCTGCTGGACAACGCACAACGCGTCGGCGCGTACGTGCTGGCCGGCCTGAGACGCCTGCAGAGCCGGTATCCGTTGATCGGCGACGTCCGCGGGCGGGGGCTGTTTTTTGCGGTGGAGCTGGTTCGTGACGGCGTCACGATGGAGCCCGCCACGGTCGAGACCCGTCGGGTCGTCAACGCGATGCGCGAGCACGGCGTGCTTTTGAGCCGGATCGGGCCGCACGACAACATCCTGAAAATCCGCCCACCAATGCCGTTCGGCACCGAGCACGCAGATCTGCTGCTCGATACGCTGGATCAGGTGCTTGCCGCGGTCTGAAGCAGTGGTACCACGTGATTGAATCGCTTGCCGCCCTCGAGCCCGAGGAGCGCCTGCGCCGGCTGCGCGCACTGGCGATCGCAGCGCTCGAACAATGGAATCTCGACGTCCGGAGCGTCGAACCGCTGAAGGTGCGGGAAAATGCCGTGTTCGCCGTGCAGCTGCGGGACGGCAGGCGGGTGGCGCTACGCGTGCACCGCTACGGTTACCACACCGATGCGGCACTGGAATCCGAGTACATGTGGTTGCAGGCGCTCGGTGAATCGGGCATCGAGGTTCCCGCATTCGTGCCTACGCGCCAGGGTCGCAACTTTGCGCTGGCAAGCACGTCAGACGTTCCCGTCTCTCACCAGGTCGATGTGCTGCAGTGGATCGAGGGAAGCATGCTGGGCGCCCTGGGCGAGCATATGCACGCAAGTGAAGTGGACGTGCAGCGGGTCTACCGCGTCGTCGGCGAGCTCGCCGCCGCAATGCACACCCAGGCGTCGGCATGGTCACGACCAGCGGGCTTCGTACGTCACGCCTGGGACATCGACGGGCTCGTGGGGGAACGTCCGTTGTGGGGGCGATTCTGGGACCTCGAGGCATTGGGCCGCCACGACGCTGACATCTTGCGCGAGCTGCGGGCCCGTCTGCAGCGCGATCTGCGGAACTTCGGCAGCGGCGCCGATCGCTACGGTCTCATTCATGCCGATCTGGTCCCTGAGAACATCCTGGTGAGCGGCACGACGCCGCGGATCATCGACTTCGACGACTTCGGGTACGGATGGCACATGTTCGAGCTGGCGACCACGCTGTATTTCATTCGACGTGAGCCGTTCTACGAAGAGGCGCGCGATGCCCTCATCGCGGGCTACCGCCGCCGGCGGCCGCTGCCGGATGAACACGTCAGCCTGTTGCCGCTGTTTCTCGCGGTGCGGGGCACCACTTACCTCGGGTGGGTGCACACCCGGCACGGAGAACAGGTGGCGCGCGACCTGACGCCGCAGCTGATCGAGCTGGCACTGGCGGCTGCTTCCGACTATCTCGATTGACGGACCGCGGCACCGCCACGAGCGTGCGCTGCCGGCGGTCAGTGCAATCCGCGCCAGGACAGCATCGTCGACTCTCAGCCATGTGGACTCGGCCGCTCGTCACCGACCGGCATCGATCTTCCCTCGCCGAGCCCGCGTCCGGAACACTTCCGAAAGCGTACAGCGTCTTCGCGCGGCGGATCGCGCCACCCCCGACGGCACACTAACATCAGCGGCGCAGCGAGTCCTCGGGGGGACAGGGACTCGGGGCTCTTTTTGGTTCGTGGCAGCCATCCGGTCGATATCAGGGCTGCCATGGGCACGCGGAACCCGCCGCAAATCCTTGCCCCACTTCATTTTGAACGGTAGCGCGACATGAAGCACAGAGTTCGACTTACGGTGGCTGCGGCAGTCGCAATAGCTCTCGGAGGTGCCGCGTCGAGCGCCGCGCACGCGGCCGCCGTCGCGGTGAGCGCCCTGCCTTCGGCAGGTCTCGCGGAGGTCGTGGTGACCGCCACCAGGAGGCGAACCACCGTGCAGACCACACCGATCAGCATCACGGCGGTCACTTCGGCCCAGATCGCGTCCCGCGGCATCGTCGACCTGGACAGTCTCGTGACCTCGGTGCCCGGGCTCGCGACGCGCAATCCCGGCGGACCCGGCCAGATGGAATTCGAAGTGCGCGGCCTGAATTCCCAGGGCGGCAATTCGTCGATGGTGGGCGTGTACTTCGGCGACACTCCACTATCAACGGCCATGGGCTCGCAGATCGGCAAGGGAATCATGAACCCCGGCCTGTACGACATCGAGCGGGTCGAGGTACTGCGCGGACCGCAGGGCACGCTCTACGGCTCGAGCTCCATGGGCGGCACCGTTCGGGTGATTCCCAAGCCACCGCAGCTGCACCGGTTCGCCGCCAGCGGCGAAGAAGTAGTGTCCGATACCACGGCGGGCGGTGGTCTCAATCACCAGGAAAACGGGATGATCAACATCCCGCTGGGGGAGACCGCGGCAGTGCGCATTGTCGGCTCGTTCACCAGGAACAGCGGCTGGATCAAGCGCCTGGTGCTCGCCGATGGCGCCGTCACCGTCGATGCGCCCTATTCCAACCCGCAGCGCCCGAGTAACTTCTACACCGCTCCGCTGCAGGAGGCGCTCGACGGCGTGAACACCACCAGCATCGATGCGATTCGCGCCGAGCTGCTGTGGAGGCCCGTTTCGAACCTCACCATCGAACCGATCGCGATGTACCAGCTCGCGAACCAGGGTGCCCCGGCCGCCGTCGATGTCAACGGCAGCCCGACGAATCCGCAAATGCCGGCGATCAAGGCCCATTACGAGATATACGATACGCCGGAAACGCAGCGCGACAGCTTCAGTCTGGGCAGCCTGAAGGTAGAGTACCGGATGCCCACCTTCAGCCTGACGTCGGCGACCGGTTTCTGGCATCGCAGCTATCTGGATATCCAGGACCCGACGGAGGAACTGGCCGCCTTCATACCGGTCTCTACGGCTTACGACGCGGCGGCCGGCGGCCTCGGGCCGGTCGAAAGCGTGCGCGGCCCGGGCGTCCCGGAGACGGACGATTCACGGCAGTTGAGCGAGGAAGTACGCGCGGCCTCGAGCACGAACGGTCCGGTACACTGGGTGGTCGGCTACTTTTATCAGGATCTGCATTCCGTAACCGGGATCTCCTCGCTGATGCCGCAGGCGGCCGCCTTCTTCGGGGGACCGTATCCATACGTCGCGAGCTCGCCGCAGGTCATGACTCAGAATTCCGTATACGGCCATCTGTCGTGGCGATTCCTCACCCATTTCGTCGTCTCCCTCGGACTGCGGCATTTCCACTACAGTCTCGCCCAGTCCATTACCGAGTTCGGTTTGCAGAGCCCGTTCGGCACTGTCGGCGACACGGTGCCGTTCCACTCATCGGCATCGATCGCCTCCAATGGCACCATTCCCAGCTTCACGTTCGCGTATGACTTTGACGCGAATCACATGCTCTACGCCAAAGTCTCCAAGGGATTTCGCCTTGGTGGGGCCACCGCGACCACCGGAGCGGTTCCCGTGGTTCCCGCAAGCAATACCAATCCGCTGTTTGCGGCGGAAGTCACCAACGAGTGCCAGCTTCAGCAGAAGGTCTTCCTGACCACAAACTGCAACCCGAACATATTGCTACAGGCGCCCACCACTTTCAGTTCCGATCGGGTATGGAGCTATGAACTTGGCGAGAAATCCTTCCTGTTCAACCACCACATGATCGCAGATCTCGACGCCTATCTCGAGGACTGGAACAACCCGCAGGTGGCCACCAACGTCGCCGGATGGGGTATCACAGTGAACGGCGGTGACGCGCGCATCAAAGGCGTCGAAGCTCAGCTGCAGGCACTGTTGCCCGGCGGTTTCGACCTGTCTGTGAACGCGGCCTACACCGACGCGCGGTTCGTGGCGAGCAGCGGGATCACGGGCATCCCGGCCGGCATGCGCATTCCAGATACACCGCAGGTGTCCGGCTCCGCAGTCCTTCACTGGGAACATTACCTGACCAACGGCATATCGCTCTTCGGCACCGTAGAGGATGATTACACGGGCGCCAGGACGGATCTGCCGTTCGGCGTGACCGCCACGCTGTTGAATATCAATCAGGTGCTGGTGCACCTGCCGGCCTACAGCATCGCCAACCTGCGCTTCGGTATCCGGAGCGAACGCGACGCCGGGACGGCCTGGAGCGTCGCGATGTTCGTCAACAACGTCGCGAATACCCAGGCGCTCCTCGACCCACAGCCACAGATTACCCTGGTGAGTCCGGCATTTACCCGTTACGTGGTCAATCGTCCCCTCACGGTCGGAGTGGATGTCAGCTACGAGTTCCACTGACGGGCCGCTCAGCGTGCCGGGCCGGCTCCGGCGCGGCGGCTCAAAGCTTCAGATGAGGTGAAGTCCATGCAAGTCGATCTGTCTGGAAAAGTCGCGATCGTGACCGGCGCCGGTCAAGGCATCGGCGAGGAGATCGCGCATACCTTCGCGCGCGCCGGCGCAAAGGTGGTCGTGGCAACGCGCGGGACCAACGGCGCGGCGGTCGCGGAGGCGATCACGCAATCAGGCGCGACCGCCTGGTTCAGCCAGACCGACGTCGGCCACCCTGAGCAGGTGCGGCGGGTCGTGGCCGCGACGGCGGAGCGGTTCGGCCGCATCGACATCATCATTCACAACGCCGCGGTGTATCCGATATATACCCTTGAGGAGCTGTCGGACGAGAATCTGGAGCGAACGCTGGCCGTCAATCTGAAGGCGGGATTCTGGTTCATACGCGAGGCCGCGCCGCACCTGCGCAGGCAGGGCGGCGGGCGCTTTCTGTTTACCTCCTCGGTCACCGGCCCGAACGTGGCGATGCCGGGTACGGCGCACTACGCGGCTTCGAAAGGCGGCATGAACGGGCTGATCCGCACGGCCGCGCTCGAATTCGCCCGCCAGAACATCACCGTCAATGGCGTGGAACCGGGTTACATCCTGACCACCGCCATGCTCGCGCTCGGCGGACCCGAGGCCATTGCCGAGATGGCGCGACAGATTCCGATGGGCGCACTCGGCAAGCCCGCAGACATCGCCAACACGATGCTGTTTCTGGCTTCCGATGCGGCCAGCTACATTACCGGCCAGACCATCGTCGTGGACGGAGGCTCCACTCTGCCCGAAAGCCCCGTGGTGCTCGAGGCATTCTACAACGCAACCCGTGGATGACGCAGAGGTTGACGGTGCCCGGCGGATCGCCCACAAAATCCCGCAGATTTACCTGCTCACCAACACCCCTTGCCCATCCGTGCTTCGACGCGCAGCTGCGGTCGTCGCTTGAGGGCTTCGGCAGCCTTTTCCGTGATCGCAGACGTTACGACGGTCTGTGGACCTGCGCCCCCTTCGATCATGGGGCACCGCATTCCGCCGCCATCCCCGTCTTCCCGGACCCCGCTGACGCGATGATCTGAACCGGACTGCGGCGCTGGCAGACCGCCCTCAGCGCATCGCCCTCGAGCGGCGGAGGTGCATGCTTCCTGGCACGCTGACCGGATGCATTGACCCACGGTGATCGCAAAGGCGCATCGCCGATTAGACCGGGTCTTCCCCCCAGGGATGGACCGTATCGCTCAAGTATGATATCTGACGGCGGCCGGCGCGAACATCGTGAGGCCGGACCCAGATTGCGCACCGGCTTCTGGTCCGACCGGCGGGGGACGGAATGTTTACAGACGACCTGATCGTGCTCGATTTCGAAACGACGGGCCTGAGCCCGAGCCGCGGAGATCGCATCACCGAGGTTGGCGCGATGAGAGTCAAGGGAGGCAGGATCGTCGATCGCTACCACTCGCTGGCCCATTGCGGCGTGCGGATTTCGCCGTTCATTGCCGCCTACACAGGCATCTCCCAGGCCATGGTGGACGCGGCACCTCCAGTTCGCAGGGTCATTGGCGAGCTGCTGGAATTCATCGGCGACACGGCCATCGTCGCACACAATGCCAGCTTCGATCAGCGCTTTCTCGATAGCGAATGCAAGTTGGTAAATCGCCGCAGGGCAAACTCGCCGTTCATCTGCTCCATGCGAGTCTCACGGAGAGTCTATCCCCAATTTGGGAGCCACGCGCTCGGGGCGCTCGCACATGAGCTGAGCATTGCATACCATGGCGCTGCCCATCGAGCCGAAGCCGACGCCGAGGTGACCGCGAATGTTGTCATCAGGATCGGGCAAGATCTTCGCTCCCGGCACAAAGGGCTGTCTCCGGATTCTGCCCTCCTGCGACGGATCATGGACATGCCGGTGTCCATGGCCGGTGACATCCTCAATCGCCGGACCGGGTATTTGGCGGCTGGATCAGACGAGTCTGACAAACGCGAGTTTCGACCCCGATAGCTCCCCGCTCTGTCGGCCGGTCGGCGCGTCGCTCAGTCCGTCTGGATACGGAGACGAGGTCGGGCGCGCCAGACCGTCGAACCGAACCAGCGCTGGCAATCCGATCAACCTCGATCCGCATCTCTGATGACCCGCTATGGAGAAACCGGACCATTTTGAGGGTTAATTTTTCGCCCGGCGTCCAGTTCGCGCTCGACGCGCGCGGCCCAGACTTGCGCCTCGGCTTCGGTATCGAAGGTGCGGGTCTTGAGCTTGTAGCCTGGAAGGCGTACGCGCGCCCGCCAGCTCCTCTTGCCGCGTTGATCGATGGCTGCCATGAAAGGGTCTCCGGTTGAGCGTTGGAGACCCGTCTAGCGAGGCGCTTCAAATTCTGCGGAGCGTGTCAGGCACTGGTCCAAATGGGTCCAAAAATGCCGACTTCGACACACTCCAGTCCGCGCGACTGGAAAAAAGTTCTGTAAAATCCGGTAGTTATGGTGGCAAGGGGCGGAATCGAAGCACCGACACGCGGATTTTCAGCCACCTAACAGCAATACAGAGACTTATTAATTCTACTTCGTCACGTTTAAGACTTTGAATCTACAGGAAATTTGATATACTTCGGTTGAGTTAGGAAGCCCAGTTTTTTGACCAGACAGGATCATGTTC